>NZ_JBFSUD010000077.1:0-20729 GCF_041467175.1 Vibrio sp. 10N.247.310.24 | reverse complement strand
CTATCTCCATCATTAGCGTCTGCAATGACCCGGTGGGTTTAACTCTTTATGCTGCATCGGTTTCTACTTAAGCAGCATAGTTTTCATACTCTGTTTGGTTATGTATTTAACGGTCATGATACGGGCGTCATAGCCCAGTTTATTGAGTGTTCTTGCTTAATAATGTGCACCACCACACGCTTCAGCGCCTATACGCATGAGTGGCAGATCCTCGATAGGGGGAATCCATGTCATTGGTTAGCTTACTACGTATTAAATTTACAAATATAGAAAAGGAAAAATTTTGATCTGGGCAATATTCACATCATTAGCGTCATTGGCTAGTATTATCGGTTTGGCATTTCAGCTTTATCAACATAAAGAAAAACCCTTAACATATGCACTATTAATCGTTGCCTTACTTTCTTCAATTGTATCGGCAGTTCTTTGGGTGGAGAGCCAATCACTTGATCTAGAAAACAAGAAACTGAAAGCTGCTCGTTATCAAGCCGAAATGTTGTATACAAATTGGCCTGATCCTGATGATTTTGATTATGTGTCTGGTGGGGAGTTTAGAGGTATCGTTCTTTCCGGAATGGCATTTTTGGAGACCAATAGAGAATTGTTCCCTGAAACTTACGAAACAACCAAGCATTTAATGTTTACCGAACTAAAAGCATCAACTGATGATGAATCCAATTACGTAACAAAGAGAATTAAGTTGCAAGAGGCAGCGGAAGCAATGGTTCTAACGATTAAAACGATCCGAATGCCTCCAAGTTCGTAAGCCAACAAACTTTTAAAAACCAAGCAAACCAAAGAGGGCGCCAATAACAGGCGCCCTTTGTGTTAGTTGGAAACGCTGTAAGTGTCGTAGTCGCGCAGCAAGAAAAGTG
Source organism: Vibrio sp. 10N.247.310.24 (assembly GCF_041467175.1). Taxonomy (NCBI): domain Bacteria; kingdom Pseudomonadati; phylum Pseudomonadota; class Gammaproteobacteria; order Vibrionales; family Vibrionaceae; genus Vibrio; species Vibrio sp. 10N.247.310.24. The sequence continues at coordinate 19,854 of NZ_JBFSUD010000077.1, read as the reverse complement.
CGATACAGGCTGCGAGCATTGGCCAAGAGGCAAAAAACAGTAGGTTGTTGAACGGGTCCATGTATTTTCCAAAAGAGGCGAAGGTTGAGCCTGCATGCAGGACTAAAATCGCGCCGTAGGTGTACTTCTTCCACATGCCTACAACGAACGCGCCTAAAAAGCCGAGCTGAGCGACCCCCATAGCCATTATTGCGTTGTCCGAAATGTCGATGCCGTAAAAGCCAGACAGCACCTTTGTAGCGTGCTCTGGCACTAGAATCTTATCCAATCCCCAGAACAAGAAGACGATAAAAATGCCGACTCTCAGTAGTAGTAGGCTAGTCGCCAGTTTGGTTTGAAGTGTCTTTTCCATGATATTCCTTTTAATGCACTCAACGATGCGATGAAATTAAATTTCCCTCCAAGGAGACCCATCGCCTTCGCATTTTCTTTCGTTGTTTTTTAGTGCCTTATGTAACAAGGAATGTCTGATTAACCTTTGCTTATATAATATGTCATTTTTTTGATGTGGTATCATTTACGCAGTTAATTGTTAATGGATATATAACGTGAAAAAATACCTACTATTATCGCTTTCGGTTTTAATTTTGGCTGGTTGTGGAGCCCCTCGTTACACAGGGAGCGCGATTCCAGAACCTACGACTGCAGTCGATGTTGTTATTGTTAAAGACGCTGAAACACGTGAAGGTTTTTTAAATACCATGGAAACGTGGCTGCAAGATAACGATTATACCTACACCGTCGTACCAGATAAGTCTAAGCACGATCTTGATAAGCTGACATTGGAGTATGAAGGCCATTGGAGCTGGGACTTAGCGTTGTTCTTAAAGCAAGCGGAGATCAATGCTTATCAGAACGGGCAAAGAGTAGGTGAAGTAGAGTTTAAAGTTCCATATACGGCTAACCCGAACAAGTTCGGTGATGCATCTAAGCGTATTGGTTTTATGATGGATACGGTATTTGGTAAGAAAACCGCTGAAGAAGCGACGAAAGCGGCCAATTCATCAGATTCAAAAGCGACGAACTAGTCTAATTAGCTGACTAACTCATACCTTTGTTCGCTTTCTATTTCTCTTTAAGCTCAGCTCGAAGAGACCAAGAGACCAAGAGACCAAGAGACTAAGATGTGAAGCCGTAGCTTTTACCGTTACGGCTTCACATTGTTCATATTAATTAAAGCTCTTGTCTGAAGTGATATTTTACTCATTTCGCTTGGTATTCAGGGCCTGGTATCAATACGTTTCGCTATCTTTGCTTCTTTTCATTTCGAGCCAGCCATATGAGTGGCAATATGATCATTGCAGTGCCAATCGCCATTGCAATATCAGGCATTTCACCAAACCAGACCAACCCAACTCCCACCGCTCCGAGTAAGCCGCTGTATTCAGCACTGGCGATTTTATTGCTTTCTGCCGATCGGTAAGTGACGACACATATCGCCGCGTAGATGAGGATAAAACTACTTGAACCTGCGGCAGTGATAAGTGGTGACCAATCCCATTCACGGCCTTCCCAAATGGCGAGTCCAAGTGATGCCGGAACGCCTGCTAAATTGGTTAACAACAAGGTTTGTGCGACGGTTTGATGCTTCGGAAGTTTACGAATTAACAAGTTATTGCTGGCAATGGTTAACGCCACGATAAGCGCTGCAATGGCCGCCCAATCGATCTCTGTCGGGCGAATGATGACCAGAACGCCCATAAAGCCGAATATTCCAGCAGCCACTGAGTAGCGGTTGAGTTGCTCTTTGAAAAATATCAAGGCTAACGGCAGCATCATCAAAGGTGCGGCGTAGAAAATCGCGTTGGCGGTGGCCAATGGCATGGCATTGATGGCAAACACCATAAAGATTGCACCCAGTAACCATATATGCGCGCGCAAGGCATGCCATTTCAGCCCATCGGTGAAGCTCTTTTTACTCACGCCAAAACAAAAAGGCAGAAGGATTAACACGGCAGTTAGCTGTCTGAAGAAGACAAATTGAAACACAGCAATGTCTTCGCCCAAGGTTTTAATTAAGGCATCAGAGAAAACCGCAATTAGATTACCGACAATGAGTAAACTCATTGCCATTCCAACAGACATTGAAGGCATGATGAAGCTCCTATCATTGACTGACGCGTGTTCAGTGTGAGTTAAAGATAAAATGAATAAATGTGATGGCGCAATCTTAATGCATAAAATCGTTTCATATATAATGATAAAAATTCACTTAGTATGAGCTGAACTAATAATGAAATTACCACCTTTAAGAGCAATACAATGTTTCGAGTCGGTCGCTCGTTTTAATAGCTTTTCTCAGGCGGCGATAGCGCTTCATGTTACTCAAAGTGCAGTGAGTCATCAGGTTCGCTTGCTGGAGGAATACTTAGGTGAAACCTTGTTTGTGCGTCAGGGAAGGCGTTTATCGCTCACCCCGATAGGAGAGCGTTACTACGAAGAGGTGTCTCATTCATTGCAGAATATCGCGCAAGCCAGCTACCAAATCCGCGAGGGTGAAAGTGGCAAAATTCGGATTGCAATGTACAGTTCTTTGGCCGTTAAATGGTTGGTGCCTCGGCTCGAAAACTTACGCCAACAGCATCCAGAAATCGATTTAACGTTAAGTATGGTGGCCGATGAGCCAGAGTTCTCGGATCAAGTTGCCGACTGCTTTATCACGGCTAATCCGCCAAAGAAAAACTACGTTAGTGACTTCTTATATAAAGAGCAGCTATATCCGTTTTGTAGCCAAAAGGTGTGGCAGAGAATCGAAGATAAACCTTTGCCAGAGGCACTATGGGATCAGCAGTTACTTTCAGTAAATTCAATCTTCAAGGAAGGCGGTGAAGCGAAAGACTGGGCTAAGTGGTGTGAACTCGGAGGTTTCAGCCTGCCAAAGGATGTGAAAATTAGCCAATTCAGCCACATGGTACTGGCCGCTGAGGCCGTGAAATACCATCAAGGTATCGCGTTCCTGAACGACTACTTTCTTAATGATCAAGATCTTCAACAAAACTTGGTTCGTATCCCAATGCACGACTTACCGACTGGCGACAATATGTACTTTGTCTACAAAAATTCGAGAGCCAAGCAGTTTGAAATCAGAACGTTAGGCCATTGGCTCAAACAGCAATGTTTTGATTATGAGTAAACGGTGAAGCGTAACATTGAAAGAAACCGCTCACTCTCAGACACATGCGTGGTATCTAGGTACCACGCCTGTATTTTAGGGGCGCGAACAACGCTCTTATGTTCATTGGAAACGCTTCAAGTGTCCTAACTCGAAGTAAAAAGATTGTGAGGCAGGCTGCCATCAATGAGTCTGCTTAGACTTGTTCCCATTCTGGCGTTGAGGTGGATGAGAGTTTGTCTTCATTATCTGCAGCCATATGTTGCTGTCTGAGCAAACTTATCGTCAGGCTTATTGGCATCGGTTTATAAAAATAGAAACCTTGGATATAGTCGACGCCCAGTTTAGACAAGATGTTCACTTGGGATTCGTACTCAACCCCTTCGACGATGACTTGCATACCTAAGGTGCGGGACAACTGAAGCATGGACTCCAGCAAAGGGATACCAAGGCTTGATTCGTCTGAAATGTTTTTCACAAACACGCGATCGATTTTGAGAATGCTGAACGGGAATTGTCTCACAAAGTCTAAGCCCGCATAGCCCGTACCAAAATCATCAATCGCGACTCTTACGCCCATATTCGATAGTTTGGCTAGGTTGCCTCTGATTTTGACCATGTCGGCATCAGAACATTCACCATCTTCGGTTACTTCAAAAACCACCTGTTTGAGAATCTCAGGGTGTCTTTTAAAGATGCTGATCACCTTGTTAGAAAAGTTACTGTTGGACACAACGTTGCGGCTGATGTTGACGCTGATGTATTTTGATTCGAACACGTCTTGATTGCTTTTCAACGTCACTAATACTTTGCGTAGCACGAAGTAGGTGAGCTCCTCAATCAACCCTAAGCTTTCAGCAAGCGGAATGAAAATAGCAGGGGATACATTGCCTTCAATAGGATCATTCCACCTGAGCAGCGACTCGCAGCCTACAATTTCAGTTGTGTTTTGGTTGACGATAGGCTGCATGTGAACATGTAAGTGTTTGTTTTTGAGTGCGCTAGACAGTGAGTATTCTAAGCTACGCTGGCTTTGCTTCTTATGTTTGATGGAAAGGATAATAATGGTGGTGATTCCGGCCATCAGAAAGCCAAACCATAAATAGTTCAACAGGAAGTTCCAATAATACTGATAGCCAATATATGACGTGATGGTCAGCGGGTAAGCGTTCGATTGTATTCGTACTTTGGCAATAGACGGTGCTGTATCAGAAGGGTGAATATCTTTTTTAATCACCTCAACTTTGGCCTGAATTCCGTGCTTGCTCAGGTTTGTTTCTACAATGTCATAGATGAAATGTGGTGGGATCATCAGGCTCACTCCCGCTTCTTCCTTGTTAGAGAAAATCAGCATGATGGATTGCACTTGAGTGATCGCTGAATTTGAATACGACAAGGTTGTTAAGTTCGGGGCGTCATTGAGTCTTTGTCTGATGGTGCTGTACAGGCGAAATGAGACTTCGCCATCGGTAGTCGAGCAGTAAAAACGATCGTCTTTATTGAATACCGCCGCTTCTTTTACCCAATCGGCATCAAAAACGTTTTGGCGAAGTTGCCTAACCATCGAGTCGCAAGTGTGGTCCGGTGTGATGCTTGATAGAAAAAGGTCAAACCTTGATTGAATGCTCTCAAGCCTTGTTTCGACAAGCCTCGATGTGTCTTCCGTTAAATTCTGGTAGTGAGACGGTGTAAAAGGGATAAGCAATGCCATAGAAAAAAAGAAAGAAATGGCAAAGTAGAACGAAGTCTTGGCAAAATGTTGGTACTTGATATCCATAGTTGGAGAAGCGTTACCGGTTTGGGTGAGCATTCAAGTTAATTTATAAATTTAATGATAGCGATGCAAGGTAATGCATAAATAGTGTGAATGTGCGCACGTGTTATTTATTGAAATAGAGTATTTTATCGTCTTACTATAAAAATCAGAACGTTAGATATGCTTCCAAGGTTGAGTGTGTCGTTTTTTTGTTCAGTACTTTTGCGTTTTTTGATGAAGCGGATTGTTGCCGGTTTTTTATCATCAAATTGAAAACTGTAATTTTTGAAATAATGCGAGTGAGTGGATTTGAGCGTAATGATAAAAAATATGATTTGGATGTTGCTGCGTGTTTTGATCGCCTATTTGTTGATAGGTCCTACTTACGCGATCCTTATTTTGTCTAATACAGCAACACCTGTCTTTTTAGATACTAAGGTTGAGGTTTTAGCCTGGATCTCTTGTTTCCTTCTTGTGATTGGTTATGTACTGATTAGATTTTCTAAAACGAGGTACATGGGAAAATTATTATCGCTTAGTGTATTGGGGGCGGTAGTGTTAATCATGTATGTCGATGAGCGTTATCGGATTTTTGGAGTCAGCGTTAACGCTTGGAACTTATTTTTAGCCGTTCTATATTTGACTATGCTTTTGTATTTCATTTTTCCAGTTAAGCAATTTAAGCCTTTACTGAGCTTAGTTCCCGTCGCTGGGGTATCTTGGTTTTTAGTTTGGACTTTCGTGGGTCCAATAAGCTTAACGTATGAGTTGATTAGCAATAAAACAACAATTTCAATAGCGAACTATCAAAAGGTAATCGACTTGCTACCTGAGTTGTACCTAGATGGTTTCCAGTCAGGTTTGTTTTCCATGCTTCTTGTTCTGTGGTTATATGCTTTCGTCATCTTGTGTCATAACCCTAAACGCAGTTATCAACAATTGGCGTCTCATGTCGTTAAGATTCGTAACGCTTGGCACTAACAGGGCGCATACACGTGCTTTTTAATTAGGGGAACAACAATGAAAAAGGTTTTAACGGTCGTGTTATTAACGTGTTTACCTTTGCTAGCATCAGCATCCGATGATGTTATCGATTGCGAGAATGCGATGAATACCATCGAGATCAATCAGTGTGCTGCAATTGAGTTGGAAACTGCACAAGTGGAACTTGAACAATATCTTGAAGCGAGCTTTGAGCACAACGATTATGATGCTGAGCTGGTGGCTTCAATTAAGAAGGCTCAGGAGAGCTGGCAGGCGTACATGTCGGCTCATTGTAGCTCTGTGTACACCCAATGGCGTGATGGTTCAATACGAGGCCTTATGGCGCTTTCCTGCAAGACAACGTTAACCAAGCAGCGCACGCATGAAGTGTGGGCAAATTTCTTAACCTACATGGACAGCACTCCACCAGTTTTGCCAGAGCCTAAATTAGCGCCGTAGGCAGATTTGAAATGCGTACAGGAGTGTGCTCCTACTTCAACCTTTGGCGTGCTAATAAGAAAGTGATAGGGAGTTGTCTTACTCTGTCGTTCTTAGTCTCTAGTTTGAAGTATTACCTAGCAAGGATTCGATTTTGAATAATGTCAGCGTCACCCTTGTTCAGCTTGAAGTTGAATATAAAAACAAACAAAAGAACATTGAGTCGGTCTCTGATCTTTTGGATACGGAATCGACAGTCGGGGATATCACTCTGTTGCCTGAATTGTTCACTACAGGATACATTTTTAACGATGCTGAAGAAATTCATGAACTGGCTGAAGATTTCAACGACAGTACTACTATTGATTCGTTAACTCAGATGGCAGCGAAGCATCACACCTTGATTGTTGCTGGTATTGCCGAGAAAGATAGCGGCCAATATTACGATAGCGTCGTGGTGGTTGATGGTTCAGGTTTACTTCATAAATACAGAAAAGTCAGTCAAACCAAATTCGACAAACAGTATTTTTCACGTGGGTGTGAGCTCCTTACATTTGAGCTCAAGGGCTTAAAGTTTGGTGTTGCGATTTGCTTTGATATTTGGTTCCCGGAGATCATGAGAGCGTATCAGTCGGTCGACGTTGTTCTCCATCCCGCGAATTTTGGTGGTCATCATAGCTTTGCTATTGCTCAAGCGAGAGCTTTAGAAGAGGGGTGTCATGTCGTGACGTGTAATCGCGTTGGGCAGGATGTGGTTGATGCGTTTGCCGCGACTTATTGTGGTAGCAGTAGAACCTATTCACCAAAGGGTGACTTAATGCTTCAGCTCAACGACAAGCAATCTGTAGAAACTGTGAGTATTCAAGATCTCTCGATTGCGCCGCAATATAATGGTATTGATGTCGAAGATGAGACCCAGCAAATAACCGCCCTGTTAAACCGTTAGACCGTTAGAACAAAGACTAGAGCGACATAAGATCGAAAAGCGTAAGGTGATTAAACCTTGCGCTTTGGTTTGAGAGTGACTTTTTTTAAGTTTTATCATTCATTTGAGTCTGGCGCTCAATCGAATTAACCGCTTTCATCCGCTGAGCTTGATGTATGTTGACCGTAAGTCGATTGAGCAGCTTTTGCAGCAGTTCAATATCAGGCAGTTGCTGGTCTTTTGCTTGCACTTCTAGCTCTAATGCCTGCTTAGAAAGCATGTTGAGACCTAAGTTTAACGACATACCTTTAATGGAGTGCAGGGTGCGACATAGTGGCTCTAACTCCTTCGATAAATAGTATTCGATGACTCGATCAACAGACTGTTCGAACTCAATAATGGTTGAATCGATAAGTAAGCTGAATCCTTCCGTGTCGTCTTTAAGTATGCGTATCACTTCTGACTGACTTATCTCTTCTTCTGTTAATCTCAGTGTTTCAATTGGCTTGCGATGAAGTTCGACGATGTTTTCGATGTCACTCGAGCCTTCGGTTTTTATTTGCTTAGGTAATCGATTCGAAAATTGTTGCAGGGCGTCGAAAAAGCTCTCTTGTTGCAGAGGTTTAGTCAGAATATGGTCGACACCGGCTTGAATGAAGTTGTCATGAGCTTCACGGAAAACATCGGCCGTGTAGGCGAATATCAAGGTGTCGAGTTTTAGTTTCTCGCGGATGTACTGAGTGGTCTCGATCCCGTTCATTTCCGGCATGTGATTGTCCATCAAGATCAGATCGTATTGATTGGTTTTGAGGCGTTCAATTGCCAATTTACCATTCTCCGAAAGATCAACATGATGGCCGAGCTTTTCACAGAAGCCTTGTGCCACGATCGCATTAATACGATTGTCTTCCACCAATAAAATACGCAATGAATCACAAGTCAGGTTTTCTGTATTGATTACTGGTGTGACGATATCCCCTGTTTTTCCTTCTTGCCATGCGATAGGCAGAGAAACTTGGAATTTTGTGCCAAGCCCGACAGCGCTCGTCAGTGTTATTTCACCATTCATTAGGCTGACTAGATTCTTAACGATCGCGAGGCCAAGCCCCGTCCCGCCAAACTTTCTTGTGGTTGAAGTGTCAGCTTGTTCAAACGAATTAAAAATTTGCTCGTGTTTGTCCTTTGGAATGCCAATACCCGTGTCTGTTACCGTGAGAATAAGTTGGTTGTTTGGTCTGTTGAGATCCGCTTGAATGGACACGTGACCTTCTTTGGTAAATTTGGTCGCATTACCGCCCAAGTTGAACATGATCTGACGTAATCTTGCACAGTCTCCGATCAGCTGGATGCTTGTTGGTATATTATTTTCGATTAACAGGCGAATGCCTTTTTCATCGGCCAAAGGTTTAAGCGCGCTACGTACAGGTTGTATTACTTGGACAAAATTAAAGGGGGCAAAGTCTAACTCAAGTTTATTTTCTTCCACTTTCGAGAAATCTAATATGTCGTTGAGTATCGTCATTAAATGATGGCCAGAATCGAGAATTAGATCGATGTTCTCTTTTGTTTCCGGCTCTTGGGTTTGGCTGGCAATGATCTGGGAGATACCAAGTACTCCATTCATTGGCGTTCGAATCTCGTGGCTCATAGTCGACAGAAACTCGCTCTTAGCCTTTACCGCCGCTTCTGCTTTGGTTCTTTCTTCGATTAACTCCTGATTTTTCTCTCGCATTTCGCTGTCATTTTTTACGAGGTTTGTTGTCATTTTTTGAAAGCTTTGTGTGAGGAGAGCCACTTCGTCTTGGCTGTCGTTCTTTGAACCAAGTTCGAGAGTCGCAGCGCCTTGTTTCAAATGGCCAGCGGCAACTTGGTTCGCTGCTTTAAGTAGAGTGTGTAATCTTCGTTTAATTCGCTTGGACGACCACGTAGCGACAAAGAGTGAGATAAACACCGAAAACAGTGTTCCCAGAATGAGTACATAACTGGTTTGATTCGCTGAGCTTTCGGAATTGGCGACTCTGACACTGATAAGTTGTTGTTCAATTTCAATAAATTGAGCAATCTCTTGACGGATCTCATCAATCAGTCTTTTTCCGGTTCGCTGCTGAGTGAGATAGACAACACTTTGCATTTCAGCTTCACCTCTGTTCACGAGGTTGCGCTGCATGATCTCTTTCTCTCCTGATTTTTCTAGCCATGTGTTGTGGATAGCATCAATTCGATTAAGGCGTTCAACTTGAGGTGGGTTGTCACTCACTTGAGTCGCAAGGGTTTGAATTTTTTGAGGCCATACATCAAGTGCTAAGTAGTAGGGTTCTAAAAAAACGAGGTCACCGGAGATCAGATAGCCACGCTGAGCCGTTTCCATGTCTACTGTTAGGCTGAGAAGTTCTTGAGCCCGAGCGATGGCTTTGTGTGTATGAACGACCCAATTATTGTCTTTCACAATATTTCGGGTGTTGTCATGAACAGAAAAAGCAACGATAAGCATCAAAGCGATAGGAATAAAAAAGCTAACCAATAGCTTCTTCTGTAGGGATATGTTGTCAAACCAACCCGCGATCATAAAACAGCGCTCTCCATGTCGATGTCATTTCATTGTTAGTGTAGATGATAATGAGTAGCTAAGTGCGTAAATAGTTGCTAAGCGCGCAAATGCATACGTTGGGGATGTAAGTCCTGCATATAAAGGGTATTTATGGAGCAAGTAAGAATCGTAATTATGTGCCAAAGACAAAAAAGCTAGCCCGAATAAGCTAGCTTTCAACTGTATCATGGGCGGGTTGAGCCCTAAATCGCTTTTACGCTGCTTCGCTCTACAAGAGTCGGTTCTAGTTCAACGACTTGCGGGTAGGCGTCTGGTGTTTGTAGTCGGCTTAACAGGGTATCGACCGCCGCTTTACCTAAACGGTGCTTTGGCTGGTGGATTGTGCTTAAAGCGGGTGTCATGTACTTAGATAAGTGGATGTCATCGTAGCCAATGATAGACAGGTCATTTGGAATCAATGTGCCATCTTGAGCTGCCGCGTGAATCACACCCATCGCCATCATGTCGTTACTGACGAACAAGGCCGAAGGCATTTGACCACGAGCTTTTAATGTTTGGTAAGAATCAAAGCCACCATCGCATTCGAAGTTTGATTCAACAATCCACTTAGGGTTGATCTCTAAATTCGCTTCTTCCATTGCTTGTTTATAGCCTTGATAACGAGAAGAGGCTTGGTTGCGATGCAGTGGGCCAGTAATACAGCCAATGTCCGAGTGACCATTATCGATCAGGTGTTTGGTTGCCATGTAGCCACCTTGATGCGAGTTGTCTTGGATTTTATCACTTGCGAACAGCATTGGACCCCAGTCCATTACCACGACAGGTAACTCTGGGTAGCGCTCGAACACATCGATATGCTGACCTTCAAGCGTTGAACACATCAGCATCAAGCCATCGACACGCTTTTGCAGCAAGGTATCGATAGAGGATTTCATGCGTTCGCTATCGCCTTCGGTGTTGCATAGGATGAGGTTGTAGCCTTTTTCGTAGCAACGACGCTCAACACCTTTCACTACTTCACCAAAGAATGGGTTGGTAGAGGTGGTAACCAGCATGCCCAAGGTTTTGGTTTGCTTCATTTTTAAGCTGCGAGCTAATGCAGACGGCGCGTAGTTGAGTTCTTTGGCCGCACTGTTTACACGCTCAGCAATCTCTTCGCTGACAAAACGTGACTTGTTCATCACATGGCTCACGGTAGACGTTGAAACTTTTGCAACCCGAGCGATGTCTTTCATTGTTGCCATATAAAATCCTTGTGGGAATCACTTTTCCACGTTGGGCGATATTCTGCCTGAAAACAGGGGCTTATGCTTGTTATTTGTTGTTACCGATTAACAGTAAAAATCAACTAAGCAGACAGTTGCTCTGCCAAAAACGCATCGGTTTCAGCACGGCTTGGAATCGACGTTTGAGCGCCAAAGCGAGTCACTGAAATGGCAGCGGCAGCGTGAGCAAACTTAATCGCACGTTCTAGTGGCATGTCTTCAAGCAAGCCAGTGACTAATGCGCCGTTAAAGGTGTCACCAGCAGCGGTTGTGTCCGTAGCTTCAACGCGGAAGCCTGCGATTAATTCACCTTCGCTAGCTTCATTACCTTGACCACGATGACTCACCCAAACGCCTTTCGCGCCTAGAGTGATCATTACCGTTTCGATGCCTTTCGCGTGCAGAGCCAGGGCAGCCTGATGAGCAGATGCGTTGTCCGTCACGGTAATGGCGGTCAGCACTTCTGCTTCGGTTTCGTTGGGTGTGATCACATCAACGCAAGCAAGCAGTGAATCCGATAACGGACGAGCAGGAGCCGGATTTAGAATCACTTGCGTGCCGCTCTCTTTTGCTACTTTTGCTGCGTATTCAATGCCTTCAATTGGCGTTTCAAGCTGAGTCAGCAAGTATTTAGCACCGCGAATCTTCTCTAGATGCGGTTCGATTTGATTGCAAGTCAGCTTGTTGTTGGCTTCCGCAGAAAGACAAATACTGTTTTCGCCTGTTGCTGATACTTGGATCATCGCGATGCCAGTAGGCGTGTTGTTTGCAACGATCACACCGTCGATGTTGATGCCGTCTTTGGCTAAGTCTTGACGAATATTGATCCCAAATGGGTCGTCACCAACACAGGCGATAAAGCCAATGTCTGCGTTTAGTCTTGCTGCCGCTACGGCTTGGTTTGCGCCTTTGCCGCCAGGGATGACCTGATAGTTACCGCCAATCAAGGTTTCACCCGGACGAGGGAACGAAGGAACTTGCAATACGTGGTCAGCGTTAACGCTACCTAAAACAATCAGTTGAGTCATGATACGAGCCTTATGATATATCGTATTTGAAAATGCATGGGTCTTTCTCATTACGCAAATTCTTGTTGCGTTAACTGCTCGCCTTGTTAGACGGCTTATGAGAAACAGCGATGCACTGTCGGAGTTTTGCTTTTTGTCTTGAGCTAATGAGCTAATGAGCTAATGAGCAGGGAGATAGGGGACTCCCTGCTTAATTAGATCTCAGCGCTAAACTGAATTACTTAGCGATGATTTTTAGAGGTACTGGTACGTACTCGTCTACTGTCTCGCCTTTCAGTACTTTGTCTGCCATTTCAACACCTAAAGAACCGATTAGGTCAGGTTGTTGTGCAACCGTTGCGCCAAGTAAGCCACGGTTAACAGCAGCGATGCCGTCTTCAGTGCCATCAAAGCCAACGATCATCACTTCTTTACCCGAAGCTTGAACTGCGCGAAGTGCACCTAGCGCCATTTCATCGTTTTGAGCGAATACCGCTTGTACGTCTGGGTTAGCTGCAAGCAAGTTTTCCATTACGTTCAGACCTTTAGTACGGTCGAAATCAGCAGGTTGGCTTGCAAGAAGCTCAAGGTCGCTGCCGTTTACTGCGTTCATGAAGCCTTCACCACGTTCACGAGCAGCAGAAGTACCAGCAATACCTTCAAGTTGTATTACTTTTGCTTTCTCGCCTACTTTTTCCATGATGAAGTGACCTGCCATTTCGCCGCCGATTACGTTATCAGAAGCAATGTGGCTCACTACGTCACCACGGCTCGCGCCACGGTCTAGCGTTAGTACAGGGATGTTTGAACGGTTAGCAATACGAATAGCGTTAGATACTGCATCTGAATCTGTAGGGTTAATCAGGATTGCCTTAACACCACGAATGGTTAGATCTTCAATGTTCGAAAGCTCTTTGCTTGGGTCGTTTTGAGAATCAAGAACGATAAGCTTGTAGCCTAGCTCTTCAGCTTTCGCTTCTGCGCCATCTTTCATGGTTACGAAGAATGGGTTGTTCAATGTAGACAGAACGATTGCCATTGTATCTTGCGCCTGTGCAGACACAGATACCGTTGTAGAAAGAAGAGCAGCAGAAATAAGAGTCGCTAATTTTTTCATGGTGTAAGTCCTTTGTGTAGGGTGAGCTAGGAGGTGAGTCCTAGCTCGTAGTTACATTATTTATAGATTCTAATATTTAAAGGTAAAACAGGGTGTTACTTGTATTAACCTAGAGTGTGAATAGGTTTTATTTGTTTTTGTTGTCGACCAATACCGCCAGAAGAATAACCACTGCTTTTGCAATCATCTGGTAGTAAGAAGATACGTCTAATAGGTTTAGGGCGTTGTTTAGGAAGCCGATAATCAGAGCACCAATCAATGTGCCCATGATGCGGCCACGACCGCCGGCTAAGCTTGTTCCACCCAATACTACTGCGGCGATGGCGTCTAGCTCATAACCCATACCTGCGGTAGGCTGAGCTGATGACAAACGAGATGCCACGATGATGCCTGCAACCGCTGCTAACAGACCACAGATTGCGTAAACGCCGATTTTTACTTTGTCTACGTCGATGCCAGACAGGCGAGTTGCTGATTCGTTGCCACCCAGTGCGTAAACGTAGCGACCAAAACGTGTGTGGTTAAGTAGGTACCATACTGCAGCGAATACCACGGCCATGATCCATACTGGAACTGGGATGCCCATTGCGTAGCCTGTACCGAACCAAGCGAACGCGTCTGCTGTGTCAGTAAAGCCAGTCGAGATAGGACGACCATCTGTGTAAACCATGGTTACGCCGCGCAATAGAGTCATTGTTACAAGCGTTGCAATGAAGGCTTGAACCTTACCCTTGGCGATAATCACGCCACTGATCGCACCCAATGCTGCGCCTGCTACTAGAGCGGTTGGCACTGCGATCATCACTGGGATTTCCATGCCAATCATGCTGGCTGCGAAAGCACCACAAAGTGCAAGTACAGAACCAACACTCAAGTCGATACCCGCGGTTAAGATAACCAGTGTCATACCTACTGCGATAATGGCGTTAATCGAAGTTTGGCGCAGGATATTGAGGATGTTATCGACGGTGAAAAAGTTTGGGTTTAAGAATGAAACGACAACAATCAGGAAGATCAAAGCAATCAATGACTTTTGATCAATCAGCCACTCTTTGCTGATTAACGGTTTTTTCTTTGGAGCTTCAGTTGTTTTGCTCATGGTTTTAGTACTCATGCTGCGTCCTCGTTGATCTTTTTACCGACCGCACACGCCAGTAATAATTCTTGGTTTGCTTCTTTAGCATCAAATTCACCGCTTACACGGCCTTCATGCATCACCATGATGCGGTCACTCATTCCTAACACTTCTGGCATTTCAGACGAGACCAAAATGATGCTCATGCCGTCGGCTTTAAATTTATTAATGAGTTGGTAAATCTCTTTCTTCGCACCGACATCGACACCACGAGTGGGTTCATCGAGAATCAGTACTTTTGGTTTGGTCATCAAGCCTTTAGCAATTGCCACTTTCTGTTGATTACCGCCAGAAAGGTTGCCAATAATTTGTTCGCGAGTCGGGGTTTTGATGTTGAACAGCTTGATGAAGTCATCGACTGCAATCACTTCATCTTTATGTTGGATTTGACCTTTCTTAGTCAGCAGATCCAGTGCACATAACGACATGTTTTCTTTCACTGAAAGTCCTAGCACAAGGCCATCGCCTTTACGGTCTTCAGAGATGTAAGCAATGCCATTGGCCAAGCCATCTTTCGGGCTTACAGGGTTAATGGTTTTGTTTTCTAGGTTGATGACACCGCGCTTACTTGGAAGGGCACCGTAAATCACTTTCATCAGTTCAGTTCGGCCTGCACCCATAAGGCCAGATACACCCAGGATTTCGCCGCGCTTTAGAGTAAAGCTCACGTCATGAACACCAGAACCCGTCAGGCCAATCACTTCAAGACAGGTTTCACCGTGGCTCTGCCCGATACGTGGATATTGTTCGTCTAGCTTACGGCCAACCATCATTTCGATTAAGCCATCTTCGTCGGTGTCTTTAACTTCACACTGACCAATGAACTTACCGTCACGAAGCACGGTGATGTCATCGCAAATCTCAAAGATCTCTTTCAAGCGGTGAGAGATGTAAACAATGCCGCAGCCTTCAGAACGTAGCTCGTTGATCACTTTAAACAGCGACTCGGTTTCGGTATCGGTAAGCGCATCAGTTGGTTCATCCATGATGATGACCTTAGATTCAAACGATAGGGCTTTTGCGATCTCTACCATTTGTTGCTCACCAAGGCTTAGCTGACCTAAAGGTGTTTTTGAACTGTGTTTCACGTTAAGGCGTTTAAGTAGCTTGTCGGCTTCTTGGTACATCTCGTTCCACAAGATGCGACCCATGGTGCCCGTGATTTCACGACCTAAGAAGATGTTCTCGGCGATGGTTAACTCAGGAATTAGGTTCAGTTCTTGGTGAATGATACTAATGCCTGCTTGTTGAGAGTCACGCGGTCCTTTAAATGCAGCCGGTTTTCCTTGGTAAGCGATAGCGCCGCTGTCCAAGTGGTAGATACCCGTAAGCACTTTCATAAGCGTGGATTTACCTGCACCGTTTTCACCCATTAACGCCATTACGCGTCCTGGGTAAACGTTGAGGCTTGCCTTATCCAGTGCTTTCACACCAGAGAAGGCTTTCTCAATTGAGCTAAGTTCTAAAATGGCTTGAGTCATGTCGGTTCCTTTACTCGGGGCCAGTTGTATTTGGTTGTGTCTATCTTTTTTCAGCAATGACGCTGGACTGTCGTTGCGTTTCGCATGAGCTAAAACGTTACGCCAGCTTGGAAAATAACATTTGCGTATGGCGTGCATTCACCAGTGCGAATCACCGCGCGGCTTTCATGCGTACGCTCTTTGAATTCTTCATGAGTGATGTAAGTAATCGAAAGCGGTTTGCCGCAACGCGCTTCTTCTGTCTTGATCAAATCAATCAGCGCAGCGTGGTGCTCTGGGCTCACTTTCGCAAACTCTTCTGCAATCACAACGCCTTCAATTTGAGACTCATCCAGCATGGTTTTTACTGTCTGCTGAAAACTTGGAACACCGTGAGTCAAAGCAAGGTCTATGCGAGTCACATGATCCGGAATCGGCAACCCTGCATCACAAATCGCGATTTCATCTGTATGGCCAAGAGTCGCCACTAGGTAAGAGAGCTCAGAGTTTATTAGGGTACTTTTTTTCATATCACGACCTATCGAAAAATAACGTTTAATGGGTTGAGAACAACTCAAAAAAAAGCCATCGAAACGTTTCGATAGTGATAATAGTGTGTGATTTATCATTTGCACGTTTGATTGTTTTAGAGTGTGATAACGATCATCGAAACGTTTCGGCGGGGCGTTTTTTGGTGATCGCAATCACTTTCATTGGCAATTAAGAAGGTAAGGTAACGTAACGTTAACTTAAGGCAAAGGGAGCTAAAGTTTATTCACCGGAACATTTTGAACAGATTCTATAGGGGAGGCTTTAAAGGGTGTTTCTATTGCTAGATATCCAGCTTCATTGGTATTGGGTATGACGAACAACGTATAGCCATATCGAGGAATCGTAACAATTTTGATGTTAGATGCTCTCAAGCGAACAAAAACATTTCTTAAGCAATAAATGACATTGGTTAGTGCTTGTGTCGGCACCGTTTCGTTTCCCCAACATGCGTTCACGATGTCTTTTCTAGGGATGGGTTGTCCGGCGCTTTTCGACAGTAGACAAAGCACGGAAAACAAGTGGTGACGTAAACAGATCTTGTTCCCCTGTTTGTTAGTGATGTTTCGAGTATCTACATTAAGAGTTAGGTCGCCAAAGTGGATTTCGTTATTCATTGTTTTTCGATCTTTCTCATTCTTCATTGTGGAGGAGTGGGTTGGGATAGCAGATAAAGCGCGCGGATTATGCAAAATAACGTCACTGTTGAAAGTAAGCATGCGTAAGTCTGCACGAATAAAATCTAAAAATGGGATGGTTTGAAAATAGATGGGAGGTTTTTTTTAAGAAATGGATGGATTTTATTTGTCTATTATTCAGATGGTTATTTAGCTATAACTGATTATGTTGTATGAGATTACAAAGTGATTATATATTTATTTATTTTTTTGTTTTCTGTGAGATTAACCTGCTTGCCAATTCGACGGGGTGTCGGATAACTCTAACAAGATTGTGCAGCACAGGAAGGCGTAACAATCTTGATTTGCATTAAGTAAGGTCAAGCCGTAATGAACAAAAAATTTCTTCTAAGCATCGCAATGATGTCAGTATTTTCAGCAAACAACGTAATGGCAGCGGACAGCGGTTTCTACCTAGGTGGTGCAATCGGTACGTCTGGTGTGGATGACGGTGGCATGTTTGATTCTGTAAATGTACCCGTTAGCTTTGAAGCAGAAGACAACACATATCGTTTGATTGCAGGTTACAAATTTAATCGCATCGTTGCGATTGAAGCGCAATACACGGACTTTGGTGATGTTGTTGCTAAATCACCAGGTCGTAATGATGGTTTCACTTGGACACCTCAAATCTTTTCAGTAACGGCTAATCTTGGTTACACGTTTGATAATGGCGTTCGTCCGTTTGGTACTATCGGTTTATCGACTATTGATCTAGACATGAAGCTTGCAGACGGCTCTCGCCCTTCAGAAAGTGGTTTTGATGATACGGGAGACGGCATCCGTATGGGTGTTGGTGTTGAATACACACCACCTACAATGTCTTCGTTGAGCTTTCGCCTAGCGTACGAAGCCGATGCTTTTGACATCGAAGATAACGACAACGGACACAAGACAGAAGAAACCGTTGTTCTGGACTCTTTTTACTTAGGCGCAATGTACACATTCTAAGTTTAACACCTTGCTAAACGGTAAATCGGTTCTAAATGGGGCGTCGGTTGGCTCAACCCGTTTGGCTAAAGTGGAAAGCCGCAGTTTTTGACTGCGGTTTTTTTATGTATAACTCTAGGCTTCACGAATATGAGCGGTGACAGACACGATGGCATGGTCGGTACTGAATTGGTCATGCTCGAAGCTTGGATTGATGAGGTGATGGTCTAACACTGTGTAGCTAGAGATCTCCATTAAGCTTGAAGAGTTCTGACAATCAAACTCGTTCGACATCAAAATGTAGTCCAGTACAGACCCAGAAGCGCCGTAGTAATGGGTTGGCTTACGCTGTTCAAGCAAGTCTTCTTCATGTAGTTGATGATAAAGATCCCAGCTGTCTTTCAATCGAAAGTGGGATAGCCAATGCTTGCTGTTTTCGTCTCGGTTGATTGAGTAACTCAACAGCCCTTTAAACTCATCATTAAACAGAGGTTTATTAAAGTCACCCATCAACACAACAGGTTGCTCGGTTTGGTAACGTTGGTTGGTGATGTATTGGTGCAGCATCTGAGCTTCTAGACCGCGTTGGACACTCGATAGCCAAGAACCAAGCTGTTCTTGGTGAAAACGAGTGAGCGTGTCACTTTGTGGTTTTGCACCTTGCTGAGTGTCGTCCGCATCGACAGATTCTACCTTTGGTTCTGTCGGACGTTGTGATTTGAAGTGCACCACATAACAGTCGGTTGAACCTAAATGGGGTAACGTAATCGTCGCGTGAACAGGCGTTCTGTTGAATGAGAATTTGTCGTCAAGGTTGAACGCTGTCAGTAACGTCGAATCTGGCGTAACAGGCTGTACGTTTTCAATCGGGTAACGGGAAGCGATCCCAACGACAGGTGAGGTGTATAGGTAATCATCTTCAACGTGTGCGCTATCGACCACAGCAAAGTATGGATAACCTAGCTCATTCATCAATTGTTCTAAAGACTGCGGGCTAAATATCTCTTGGAAGCCAATCACATCGCAATCTAATGAACGAATCGCTTCAGCCATCCAATGTTGCTTCTTCTGCCATTCTTCGAAGCTGTAGATGTTCTCAAAATCATAATAAGCATTCGGTGGCTCGAGATAGTTCAGAAGGTTGAACGTTGCGAATGTTATTTGGTTTGGTTTGTTCAAAGTGTCATTCCATTTAGACCTAGGCTGCAAGGATACTCCACTAAAAGTATAGTTTGTTGATTATTTAGAGCCTAAATTTCACTTTAGAAGCCAACCAAAGGAATCTAAGCCGTGGAGGCTTGTGTCATTCACGCTAAGCAATCTTAGCGCTTCCTCCTTCCCCTGCGCTTTCCAACGCCACCAAGCTAATCAACGTAATCAAAGGAACCGAAGGAATCAAAGCTCACTGCATCCAATAACTTCGAGCGGTGACGAGTTAATTGTAAATAAACCGTCAGAGATAGAGTGCTGATGGTTTTATTAGTTATTACATGATGTTAGATTTGAACCTATACTTGATTTAACGGCATGCATTCAAAGCCGATAAATCAACTTGAATATAGAATTCATGACATTTGAAGGGAGAGTCAAATGGGAACAGTTTTTCGACGCAAAGCCTCGCAGCGCACTCAGTTTTTCAGGTCTAATTTAAAGTCCTGTGCAGTCATGTTGCCGCTTATTGTTTTACACCCCTCCGTTACTTACGCTTCTGATACCCAATCCACTCCTGCTGTCACCGTTATTGAAACCACACAACTGGTTGGTTTTGGTGAAGCAAAATATCCAGCCGACTTCACTCACTTCGATTACGTTAATCCTGATGCGCCAAAGCAGGGCAAAGTGACCTATGGCAGTATAGGTACGTACGATAGCTTTAATCGATTCGGTTCCCGCGGCGCTGACGGATCCCCTCATAATTTCCCTAGTCCTGCGTTGTGTGTGAGCCTTTGAT
>NZ_JBFSUD010000076.1:0-21057 GCF_041467175.1 Vibrio sp. 10N.247.310.24 | reverse complement strand
ATACGCGAAACGGGGTTGTTCTATCTTTAAATTTAATTACGCAACAAAGCCCCTTATAGCCCAAACCTAAACCCAATAGAGCGGCTATGGAAAGTAATGAATGAGAAGTCGAGGAACAATGTTTACTTCAAAAGCAAACGGGACTTCAAGGCGGCAATAGGTCAATTTTTTACTGTGACTCTTCCAGAGATCGCAGGCTCTTTGACATCTCGAATTAATGATAAATTCAAGTTCTCAAGCCTGCATCTTCAAGTTGATTGGGTATATAGCCACTATCATTATGTTCAATCGTGTGAATCTGTTCTTGTAGGCGTTGTTGATCAAATCAGCTTGAGGTTCAACGACGCCATATTTGACTAATAGTTAGCTTCTAACAGGCATACCTAGTCCTATGACTTTGTTTATAGCTTTGACATTCGCCCTAATGATCTGCTCCAGTTAGACTGGAGAAGGTATTAAGCGACATATTGTTTTTCAAAGTTAATTGGGCTTAGATACCCAAGAGCCCTGTGCCTTCTTGTTCGATTATAAACAACTTCGATGTATTCAAAGAGTGCTTGAAGCATCTCTTCTCGCATCATTATCGGCTCGTCTTGGACAGCTTCTACTTTCATTGAGTGGAAAAAGCTTTCAAAACAGGCGTTCCAACAATTACCACGACGGCTCATGCTTTGAGTTATACGATATCGACAAACTCTCCGCTTGCCATCTGTCTTGCGTTTTTGACTTTCCATTCACCTTCGCCATCAACCATTGGCCAGTCGCATCAATGGCTAGGTGCTGTATTGCTTTTCTCGTTTTTGGCTTAAATGAGACCTCTACTTTCTTTGCTCTACGATTGAGCCTGGTGTAATGCACAACCAATAGCTTACGGAGAAATGGATCATTTTCATGTCTTAAAAATTGTATCTTCAAGTTGAGTGAGTCGAGTACTAGCGATATTTACCTTGAACCACATAGTTTTCTCGCTTATTGCTCTTCAGATTGCTCCAGAGACGCAACCCAGCGCAGGATCTCTGCGGTGGCTTCAATAAGATCGCCAGGAATGTATTGGTCTAACTGCCCATCAGCATATAACGCACGTGCGAGCGGTACTTTCTGCATCACCGGAACCCCTTCTTCTTTGGCAATCGCAATCATACGCTTTGCCATCGCATCAGTCTCTTTTAGGGTAATCACAGGCAGAGGTGTTTCGCCCTTTTTATAGTACAAACCGATGGCAATGTGTGTTGGGTTTGTAACCAGCACATTCGAGCGTTTAACGTTATCTCTTTGGTTAGAAGTTTGCATTTCTTGGTGCAGTTGACGACGTTGACTTTTTATTTCAGGGCTGCCTTCCATCTCTTTGTATTCACGTTTCACTTCATCTTTGGTCATCTTTAACTGTTTAGTGTGGTCGAACTTTTGGTAAGAAAAATCGGCTGCGGCAATCACAATAAAGCCTACCGCAGAGATAATCATCAATTGTTTGATTAATACGCCAGTGATGATCGGTACACACTCTAACCCACAGGTAGGTATCTGCAGTAACGTGTTTAAGTTACCTTTCAGCGTTATCCAAATAATGCATGAAAGTAACGAAACTTTGAGAATGGACTTAATAAACTCAATGATACTCTTTAACGAAAAAATTCGCTTTGCCCCTTCGACTGGATTGATCTTCTTGATGTCCGGTTTGACAGACTCGCCACTAAATAGAAAGCCGAACTGTCCCATGTTAGCCATGATGGCGACTAAGGTTGCAATCAAGAGGATCGGCGCAAGCAGATAAACCATTTCTTTGGCGATGGCGATAGCTACGTCGAGTAGTGCATCTTGAAAGCCCTGATATGCCAATTTGCTTGGCAGTAAAATTAGGGCAGATATGTGCGACATATAGTAATCGGCGAATGCAAACAACACGACAATCAAAGACAGAATCAATGAAGATGAAATGATTTCCTGACTTTTTGCAACTTGCCCTTTTTGGCGGGCATCCCTGAGTTTTTTTGGGGTGGGGAGTTCAGTTTTTTCTCCGCTCATTATTAGGACCTGTTTATTTATTTTGGTTGAATTTTGTTCGAGAT
Organism: Vibrio sp. 10N.247.310.24; assembly: GCF_041467175.1. Taxonomy (NCBI): domain Bacteria; kingdom Pseudomonadati; phylum Pseudomonadota; class Gammaproteobacteria; order Vibrionales; family Vibrionaceae; genus Vibrio; species Vibrio sp. 10N.247.310.24. Next base: position 18,991 of record NZ_JBFSUD010000076.1, on the reverse strand, counting down.
AAAGCGTTTTAATCAGGTGAGAGGCGGACGGCTAATTCCTTTTCGCCGAATCGTTCTAAGTAAATCCCTCTCAACAAAGAGTAAAACGTTTTAGCTGAACTCTTTGGACGGCGTTTGTGGTTTCTTTCCACTGCATTATAGGTTTATCGAATAGAGTTACCACATTTCAAAGCATCTATTTTTGCAAGAACAATCTACAAGTCGCTGCAAAAATAAGTTCGAGAGATAAGCAGACTCTAGCGATTACCAAATAGTGTTTAGCTGCTCTGAGAACAGTGCGATTTCAGAGAAAAGTGCTTGAAAGTGGTTCATCATCAGAGCCAGATACACAATCAATAACACACTGGCGATGGCACTTTTGATCGGCATTGCCAAGAAGAAAACGTTGAGTTGTGGTGCGAATCGGCTGATGAGCGCAAGCCCAAACTCGGCAAGGAACATCGCCAGTACTATAGGCGCAGACATCAAAACTCCAAGCCACATTAATTGCTCAAATTGGTCGTAGAAAAAGCGTGCCCACCCTTCTGTTATGGTTGGAAAAAAACCTATCACAGGCCATGACGAGTAACTGGAAAATAGCGCATAAAGAAAAGTGACAAAGCCACCGCCCGAGAAGAACAAAGTGATCAGAGTTTGAGTCAACAATACCGCCGTTGGCGTCGATTGCGAACCGAGGGTGGGGTTAAACATGCTCGCCATGGCTGCGCCTCGCTGGTTATCCACGAGAAAGCCTGCCGCCTCGATTGCCCAAAAGGGGATCGCCGCAATAAAGCCAATGAGCAGACCCAATAACACCTCTTTCCCCAAGATAACCATTAACCAGATTCCATCCGTTTCTGCAGGTAAATTTTGTTGATTAATTATAGGAAATATAAAAAGTGCAAGAGAACACAAGATTCCATTTCTCACCATGGTGCCACCCAGCATTTGCTTGTTTAAGATCGGCAGGAATATAAAACAAGCCATTAACCTAGGAAGCGTTAAGCTGTACAGGAACAGTGCGTGGTGCAAATCATCGTAACTCATCGTATTTGCGGGATTTTATCTAAGGTCAATGTTGCAAACGAATGCAGCTCGGCGCCCAACCACTGTGCGGTAACAAACAAGGTAATTATGACGGCAATCAGTTTAACGACAAATCCCAACGTTTGTTCTTGAACTTGAGTCAGTGCTTGGATGAGTGAGACTAAGGTGCCAACAAACGCCGCAACCAGAATCGGTGGCAGCGACAAGAATAGAACAAGCGTTAAAGCCTGAGTGGCAAAGTGGATTATTTCGGCCGGATTCATATTTCTCTCCTCACTATCCGTAGCTGAGTACTAAGCCATGAGTTAGCTTGGTCCAACCGTCAAGTAACACAAAAAGCAGTAGTTTGAATGGTAGCGAAATTGTCATCGGCGATACCATCATCATCCCCATTGCCAGTAGGATGTTGGACACGATTAGGTCGACAGCGATGAAGGGCAGATACAACAAGAAACCAATCTCAAATGCCCTAGTTAGTTCACTGACCGTGAAGGCGGGGAGTAACAACAATAAGCTGTCTGACTCTAAGCGGTCGAAGTACTTCTGTGGCCACAAGGTTCTCGCAGCATCGGTAAAAAACACCGTTTCAGTTTCACGGATGTGTTTTTTCAAAAACTCTCGATATGGCTGCAGTCCGCTTTCAATCAGCCCTTCAACACTGTCGGAATCTTCTAGGGATATTTCATGTTGTGTAACGTAGTCGTAGGTTTCAAATCCTACTGGTGCCATAATGAAGATCGACAAAATTATCGCCAATCCGTACAGCGCCATATTGGGTGGTATTTGTTGTACACCCAGTGCGTTTCTCAATAGAGAGAACACCACAGCAAGCTTTACGAAAGAGGTCGCCATCATTGCAATGAAAGGAACCAAAGCAAGTAGGGCGAGCGTGACGATTAGGTTCAGTTCATCAGGTAACTGGATCATGCTGGCTCCTGACTACCGCCAAACAATTCGAGAACGCGAACACCTAAGCGTTCATTGATGCTCACAAGTTCACACTCACCAATAATTCTTCCGTTTGCTCGCATAGTGACCGGGTTTGAAATTGGCTGGTTAAGCTCAAAGGTAAAGCCAGGTTGTAGCGCGTTAAGTTGTTCTAAAGTTATGGTTTGCTGACCAACATCAAAAGTGAGTTCAATTGGCAGTTGCTTGTGGTCGGTAAGTACTTCAGAGCTATTGATATCGTTCATATTGGTTTCTTTATCTAGGATGTGGAGTATGGTTTCGTCGAGTTGGCATCGCCAAAGGTTTTGATTGGATATCTGAAAGAGCACTTGATGTTGTGCGATGTGGCAATCATCGAAAAACACCACATCCCCCAATTCCAGTTGCTCGAATTGGCTGACTGCCAAACGTGTTTTGCCAAAACTCAACCAGAATGGTAGTGCAATATTTTGACTTAGGTAAGATGGTGCTTGTGGCAACGCGCCAAGTAGCACATCTCGACCTTCATGCACCCAGAGGCTAAGAGATGCGTCATCACGGTTGATGGTGAGCATCAATACATTCTCTTGCTGAGTTTGCTGTTCAAGAGGTTGTAACTTGCTTAAGACAGGAAGCTGCCCAAAAAGACGTTTAATCACATCGGTGTATGGTTCAATCTGGCTATTGAGTAACGCCAATTGCAATGAGTTTGGTAGTGATTCAAAAGCCGTTGAGTCAAGCATGTCATGTAACCACAACTGTAATTGCGCACCACAAAAATCTATTTTGATCGTTTGCCCTCCAATGAATAACGCCAAACGATAGCCAGTAAATTGAGGTTTTGGCCCTAGCGTAACCGACAGGCTGTTGCTCAGGCTATCTTGAAAGTGGCATTGTTTCGCACATAGTTGATTGCTTAGCGAGATGCTTGATGCGTCGACTTTAGGGAAATTAAGTATCATCATTCGTCCTCAGGCTTCCATTCATCATAAATACTGCGTTGTTGTCGAGAACGTTGTTGATCTTGTTGTTGGTTCATTTGCTCGCTGATTGAGATTCGAATCGGTTGTTCAATCCCCAAGCGTTGTAAGCGCTCAACCAATTCTTGTTTAGCGTTTGGGTTGATTAGCGAAAGGGCATGCTCTTGTTTAATTAAGACGCTGTAACCAGAACTGTCGTGCTTAATGGAGATCTCACCACCTTTCAATTGACCTTCATTGAGAAACAGTCGGACCTCCTTCTCGTTCGCTGTTGGGAGAGAAACATAGATCTTTTCGACCAACTTACTAATCAGATCGTTCACGTTTCTTGCCGAGCTGCGAGGTGTTTGCGCTTCCATACTCTTTAGGATCACATCACCTTGAGTAGTCGGTTGGTTTATATTCGCCGCCGAGTGCAGTTTGGTGCCCACTTCAGAGGTTGAATGATGTAAATCAATGCGCTTTAAGGGTTTTAGCTTCTCTTCAAATGCGGACAACGTAGCTTTCGCTTCTGTGTTAATCTGCGCGTTACTTAAGGTTACCGCTTCTTTTACTGTCGTATCGGGCTTTAGTCGCTGACCATTCAAGACGTTTTGCACAGAGGTAGCGGCTTTACCATCAAACTGGATTGGCGCTGGTTGAGTATTCAAGCCTTTTGGGAAACCGTCAATAATGTCTTTGGGATCGAGATACAAGCCATCAAGAGATGCGCTTGAATCCGTTGAAACCGTTGAATCCGTTGAATCCGTTGAAACCGTTGAATCCGTTGAATCCGTTGAAACCGTTGAATCCGTTGAAACCGTTGAATCCGTTGAAACCGTTGAAACCGTTGAATCCGTTGAAACCGTTGAAACCGTTGAATCCGTTGAATCAGCTTGGTCTTTGGCACTCTTTTGCTGAAGATTGGCTGGCTGAGTTTTAGGCTTCAGAGCATTGTTAAAGATAGACTCAAGTTCTTCCGAGACGTTAGTCGCGGGACTCTGTCGAACCTTTTTGGGAAATCCTGCTGTGTCTGGGTGATCGTGTTTGACTCGCATTTTTACCTTCTATGAAACAATGGCACTACGAAACTCTTCTTGTTCGAGCTCTTCTTGGTACTGCACTTGACGTATTTGTTCAGCGATTTCTTGTTCGTTTAGCTGAATGAATTTTTCTTTGGTTTTATGAGCGGCGATTGCTTCTTTTTTTCTCTCTTTGAGCCGTTGAGCTTCTTGCTCCAATACTTTTTTGGCTTCAGCGGCTCGCTGCTTTAAATCGGCTTCTCTTTCCCTCAATAGTGCGATTTCTTGTCGCAATATCTCGAGTTCTTTTAGCACCACCATTTTCTGCTTCGCTTTGGTAAATCGTCGCTCTTCTTCTTCTTTTCGCCATTGGTGATAATCGACTACGGACTGCTCAGATTTTCGCCTTATAGAGAGGGCGTTGTTGACTCGGTACTCTTGCTGCTGAACTGCACTGTCAGCTCGCTCGGCACGAATCGTTTTGATCTCTAGTAACTGCTCGATCATAAGCCCGCGAGTCCTTGTAACTGAGTCACGGTTTCGTCGAGCTCACTTGTTTCGTGTGTGCCTTGACGTAAAAACGCTCGGATATCATCACTTTGATCAATGGCCATATCCGCGCGGTTATCAGCACCATGTTGGTATTCGCCAATTTTAATCAGCAGTTCAACTTCTTCATATTTTGCCAGCATTTCACGCATATGAGCTGCCGATGCTTGATGAGTTTTATCCACGATTTGGTTCATTACACGGCTTGCTGAACGAAGCACGTCAATGGCTGGGTAGTGGTTCATTGCGGCCAGTTTCCGAGAAAGAATAATGTGACCATCAAGTATTGATCGGGTCTCGTCGGCAACTGGTTCTGTCATATCGTCACCTTCTACAAGTACGGTGTACAGAGCGGTGATGGAGCCTTTGTCTGATTGGCCAGCACGTTCCATCAGTCTTGGCAATGCAGCAAAAACAGAAGGCGGATAACCTCGTCGTGTTGGTGGTTCACCTGCTGCCAAGCCGATTTCACGTTGAGCTCGGGCAAAGCGAGTGACAGAATCCATAAGCAGTAGGACGCGTTTACCTTGGTCACGGAAGTACTCTGCGATGGAGGTGGCCACAAACGCAGCTTTGGCACGTTCCATTGCAGGTCTATCTGAGGTTGCTACGACTAACACCGCCCTTGTCATGCCTTCTTCACCAAGGTCGTGTTCGATAAATTCTTTAACCTCACGCCCCCTTTCGCCGATAAGGGCGAGAACTGTGACATCAACGTCAGCGGAGCGGATGAACTTGGCGAGTAGGGTACTTTTACCACCACCAGCCGCGGCAAAAATACCCATCCTTTGTCCTTCGCCGCAGGTGAGTAATCCGTCTATCGAACGAACCCCCATGGAGATGGGATTTTCGATCAATTTTCGTTGCATCGGTGGCGGTGCATCTTTGTAAACTGGATACCAAGCACTCGGTTCTTTATTTTGGGTGCCATCAAACGGGCGACCCAGTCCATCCAGTACCTTACCTAACAAGTGGTTGCCAACGCCTACTTCATGCATTTTTCCAAGTGGACTCACTTCGGTGTTGGAGGAAATACCAAGCATGTTTCCAAGTGGAGTAAGTAACGCGTGATGTTGCTGAAAACCAACCACTTCCGCGAGAAGCGACAAGGTTTGATCAGGGTTGCGCAACTCACAAAGTTCCCCAACACGAACACCAGGAACCACGGCTTTGATGATGGTGCCAGTAACTTGAGTAACTCGGCCGCGGATTTGTATCAAACGAGTTTGTTTGATAGCAGATTGTTGCGTTTCGGTGATGTATGAGAAATCGTTCAATTTAGGAAATATGCGTAATAACTGGTAGTGATAGAGTAGAAAGGATGGGGCAGTATTTATAGTGACTATTGGTCGGGAGTTTTTAGAAAACTAAAAATGCCCTAAAAAAACACGTCTGATTTTGACAGCCTATTGCAAATATAACATTTACACTCAAGTCATATTGTACGAAAGGAGTGCAAATGAGTGAGTATTATCAACAATCAAATTGCAACGGGTAACAAGTTTGACACGCCAATTCGAAGCGGTCATGAGTACGTACGTTCTGGGGAGTCAATTGGTGGAAACTATCGAGGCGAGAGCGTCCGAGTACACAATGCTACTCAATCATTATTTGACGCAATGGAGGAGCTGACGTCATTAGGCTCAGAAAAAGCAGAAAAAGATCTAACCAAACGTAAAGTAAAAGATGGTGGTCTTCGGGTTAATGAAGCTCATGAGTTGGTGTCTGAATATTTAAGGAAAGTTCCTGATCTTGAGAAGAACCAAAAGATCAAAGACCTTGCTACCAAGATGGCGGGTGGCAACTTATCAACGATCGCGCAGCTACAAGCTTACCTTAATGGCTTTTCTGAAGAGAAGAGTCACCAGTACCTTGCATTAAAGGCGGTAAAAAAGTTTCTCGGAGCGAACCCAGAAAGTAAGAATCTGTTGGCGCTGATTGACCAAGCCCTTCTGAACTTTGAGCAAAATCCAGATTCTTGGTCTCAGATTGATACCGAGATTCGTGTGTCGAGCTTTGCTGATGAATATAGCAAAGAGCAAGACTTTAGCAGTTTGCACCAACTACGCGGTTTCTATCGTGACACAGTACACAGTTACCAAGGCTTAGGCTCGGCATACAAGGATGTGGTTGAGCGATTTGGTGAAAAAGAGGTGTCCACCGCCGTCGACTTTATGTTGCAAGGTATGAGTGCAGATTTAAGTGTTCAAGGCAGTAATATTGATTCGGTTAAGCTGCAGCTTTTGATGTCAGATATGCAAAAACTTAAGACGCTGAATACCCTTCAAGATCAAGTTAGTAATATCTATCAGATGTTTAAACCTCAGCAGGCAAGCCATGGCTTATCAAGTTACTGATTTAATGTCGGATGTCATCGACTTAGTTGAGCAGCGCTGGGTGGGAAGCGAAGAGATATGGAACTTAGTGAACGCCATGAAGTTGGGGGCCATTGAGCGACAAATTAGTTTTTTACGAGAACTGCACAACTTAGTTCGGCATATTTCCATTGATGTGTTTAACGACGAAGAACAGCGGCAAAACCTAATACAAGCAATACAAAAAGTGCTTGATGAAGCGATTGATTTAGAAGAAGAGGAAATTTGGAACGATGAATTGGATTGATGCGTCAGTGGATGATTTTTGCCGAGGAATGGGGCTTGAAGCCGTAAATTTCTCGTCGGCTGGACGTGTTCAGTTGAGCTTTGAACAAAGCGGCACCTTGTACCTTGAGAAATATCAGGATTGTTTGTTTCTTATGTTGGTAAAAGCGCTGCCATGGCATCAATCTAATGAGTCAATTAAAAAGGCACTGAGCTTTTGTCATTCAGGGCAAGGGTGGCCATTCACTATTAAAACTGGGCTGTTCGATGAACAAGCGTTAGTTTTCTCAGCGCAAATTGAAGGCGATGAAGTTACCTTACCAACCATAGAACAAGCATTCGCGTTGCTAGTTCGTTTGCATAACGACGTGGTGAACTCATGAATCGGATTAGTACATTAAACGTTGGTATTGAAAGTTTTGCTCATATCTCTCTTGAGCAAGTCGAAAGCGACTTTCCACAACGTTTTCAACTGCTACCTGACGGTCAAGCCATCGCGACGCACCTAGAGAAATTGTATGAACTTCGCCCTTCAGAGCAGTACTTGATGCCACTCGCTAAGCCAAAGATTACACATACAGACTTACTTCGCCCAGAAAAATACCGTCAGCAGTTTGATATAACTCTGCAAAGACTTCAAGACTTGGCGAAGAAAAATGGTTCTCATTCGCTAACTCAAGCAGCGGAAACGTTGCAAACTACTCAATTAGATCAACGTTATCTCACCATGGCGTTGAATCTACTGATTCAGGTTTAACTCCCATGTTACAAGCAAAAGATGTGGAGCTATTGCTTATCCACGGGGCTCTCCAAGTTCAATATAAAAAACCTAAACAAGCAATTATGTTACTCGAAGCGCTGTTGGAAATCGAACCTCAGCATAAAGAAGCTCGCCAAACATTAGCGGTAGCATGCCTGGATTTAGGGCGGTACGCTCGTTCAATCGAACTGTGCGAAAGCTTGTTGGAAGCCAACAACTCTAATGAAGCTGGTTTATGGTTTTGTCTTAGCCAAGCCCGCTGGAAACAAGATGATGTTGAGGGCGCGCGCCGCGCTCATCGCTGTTATATAAAATCTCTAAATAGTGAACCAAATGAATAAGTTGATCGATATTATTAACAAGGTTGGGCAGCGTAAAGACATCATGCTTGCCGTGATGCTACTGGCAATCGTCTTTATGATGATCTTGCCTTTACCTACGACATTGGTGGATGTACTTATCGGTACCAACATGAGTATAGCGGTCGTCTTATTGATGATTGCTATCTACATTACATCCCCCCTAGAGTTCTCTGCATTCCCAGCGGTTCTGTTGATCACTACACTATTTCGCTTGTCACTTTCTATCACTACAACACGACTTATCCTGCTGCAAGGTGATGCTGGTCAAATCGTTTCTACCTTTGGTAACTTCGTCGTGGGTGGTAACCTGGTCGTGGGCATCGTAGTTTTCCTGATCATCACAATCGTTCAGTTTATGGTGATTACTAAAGGTTCAGAAAGGGTAGCGGAAGTCAGTGCTCGATTCTCCCTTGATGCGATGCCGGGTAAGCAAATGAGTATAGACGGCGATATGCGCGCCGGGGTAATCGATGTTCATGAGGCGCGTCATCGCCGTTCAGTGATTGAAAAAGAAAGCCAAATGTACGGCTCTATGGACGGGGCGATGAAGTTCGTAAAAGGAGACTCTATTGCTGGTCTGGTGATAATCGTGGTGAATATTCTTGGCGGTGTAACCATAGGTGTGACTCAAAAAGGCATGTCAGCGTCGGAAGCATTGGAGCTATTTGCTGTTTTGACCGTAGGTGATGGCCTGGTATCGCAAATTCCGGCTCTCTTTATCGCGATTACTGCCGGTATTATTGTGACGCGCGTTTCGAATGAAGAGTCCTCTGACCTAGGCTCAGATATCGGAGCACAGGTTACAGCACAACCAAGAGCTTTGTTGATTGGCGGTGTGTTGCTAGTGTTGTTTGCGCTTATTCCCGGTTTCCCGAAGGTTACCTTCTTTGTTCTTGCTATTGTAGTCGGTGGTGGCGGCTTTTTCTTACTCCATAACAAAAAACAACAAAGTAAATTAAGCAGTGCCGACTTACCAAGTTTTGTTGCCCAAGGCGCGGGCTCGCCAGCCGCCAAATCGAACAAAGCGGCACCTCAGCGCAACAGCAAAGGAAAACTAGGTGAACAAGAAGAGTTCGCTATGACGGTACCGCTGCTAATCGATTTGGATGCTCGCTTACAAGAGAGCTTAGAAGCCGTCGCTTTGAATGATGAGCTCGCACGAGTAAGACGAGCGTTGTACCTAGATCTCGGCGTGCCGTTCCCGGGGATTCACTTACGATTTAACGAAGGGATGAGCAACGGTGAATACTTGATTCAATTGCAAGAAGTGCCAGTTGCCCGCGGTCGGATTCAAAGCTTAAAACTGCTGGTGACAGAAGATAATGAGCAGATCGATTTGCTTGGTATACCTTACGAGAAAGATGACGATTTTCTACCGGGAATTTCGAGTATTTGGGTAGACCACAGTCATAAAGTAAAACTAGAAAACAGCCAAGTGGGCTTTTTAACTCCCGACCGTATTTTGACTTACCACCTATCTCATGTGCTAAAAGAGTACGCCCAAGATTTTATCGGTATCCAAGAGACTCGTTATTTGCTAGAGCAAATGGAAGGCAGTTATTCCGAATTAGTAAAAGAGACACAGCGTATTGTGCCTTTGCAAAAAATGACGGAAATCCTACAACGCCTTGTCTCTGAGGATATTTCTATTCGTAACTTACGAGTGATCTTAGAAGCAATGGTGGAGTGGGGACAAAAAGAAAAAGACGTGGTTCAGTTGACTGAATACATCCGTTCAAGTTTGAAACGCTATATTTGTTACAAGTACGCCAGCGGTCAAAATATGTTGCCAGCATACCTGTTAGATCAGAGCTTGGAAGATATGCTCCGTAACGGTATTCGTCAGACTTCGTCGGGCAGTTACTTAGCGCTTGACCCTTCCGTTACTCAACAGTTTGTCAGCGACGTTAAGCAAGCAGTTGGTGATTTGAGCCGTATGCCAAATAAACCAGTGTTAGTGGTGTCAATGGACGTACGCCGTTACGTGCGAAAATTGATTGAATCTGAATACTACGATCTGCCAGTGCTGTCTTTTCAAGAACTAACGCAACAAATTAATATTCAACCTTTAGGCAGGGTGGGAATGTAATGGCATGTGTACTCAGTCAGTCTTTAGTGACGTCAGGAATCAAAGTGAGGCCTTATTTCTGGCAGAAAAGCACGATCTTACTTGGCCATCGCTACGAATACGACGGTATGGAGCTCGTGTTCCGAGTAGACGATGGTGAAATTATCATCGTTTTGTTGCGAAGAATTACTCCAAACCAAGGTTTGAGCAATCCTTTCTCTGCACTGTTTTTACTCGCAGAACATGCTATCCGATTGTACCCACTCAACTGGATCATTCGTGGCAACGTTGACGTATTGCGTGGTAGCAATATGAGTAACCAAAGATTAGCGCAATTCTATTTGGGAGCCTGTGGTGCGAGTCACGATGAACAAGATGATTGGTACTACTTGCGCCTGAGTGACTACCGCCCACTTAAAAAGAGAAAGAAAGTAAAAACTCTCGACTGTTACTGACAGCATCTAATAGATGCTTCGCTTTAATATAGGTATCAAGATGAAGCAACCCTTTACCGAAACCATTGAAAAATCAGAACTTGCTATCCTTACTGCAGATGACAGAGCTGAAGTGTTCAATGAACTACTTGAAGGATTAGGTGTTGGTCCAGTAGCAGGAAATATTCTGCTTGATGGGTTAAACGCCGATCCCAAACTGATGAAACAAGCAGAACATGAATTGCTCGAGGAAGTACAACGCCGCAGACAACAACAACATCCGCTCCACGGCACTAATGCCGAAGGCTCTAGGCGCAAGCGGCCTGTGTTACTTCGTGGCATAGTAATTTAAAGGTTTTTAAATGACGGATATAAACAGAAGAAACCCAGTAGGTGGGGTAGGACCTCGACCAGAGCCGCAGACCTCATTTCAGGATCGTTTGGCTGATAAATTGGCTAATATTTTAGGGGAGCCAAATGCGGCTAAGTTGAAGGCGTTGATTAGTCAATTGCCTAAGGTGTTAGGGCGTAGTGAACAAGATAGCCTTGATCTTTATGCCAATTCATTGAGGAAACTACTAGAAAAACAAGCAGCATTTACTGGCACTGCTGCAGTTGATACTGCTGCTCATTGGATGAAATCGTTGCAAAATCAAGCGGTGAATGGTCAGATTTCACCTCAAGACTTGGTAAACGGAGTCAACAAAACACTTACTTACCAATTCCGAACTTGGTTCGAAAAGCAGTTAAGTGACAAGGTAGACAATTCGCTCCCTACAGACTTTATCAATCAGTTCCGATTAGGAAGCCAGAGTACCCAAGAAGAACAAATAGCTAACTTAGATGCCGATGCACTTAAACAAGCTACTGCGAAGATCAGTGTGTTTATAAATTCACTTTCTCAGCAAATGAGCTCTAGTAAGGTTCGTGAGAACGCTATTTCTTTTTTGCGTAATGCATTTCGCAATCTAGGTTCGGTAGACATCAACGAGCTAAATAACTCGGATTATTTATTAACGAAAGAAAGCTTCAAAGCAGCAGTTTTAGCACAGCTTACTAGATCTTTAAATAATGCAGGTCTTACGCTAAGTGGCAGTGATGCACAACTTTTGGCAAATAAAATCACTTGGCTTCCAGGTATGTCTAAGCAGGAGCTTAGAGGAGGGCTGAACGATCTGGTGAACCAAGTAAAAGGTCAATACGCAAATGCTTATGGAGCTGGTTCGGTTAGTAAGCTGCAAATAGTACTTGATGCGGCAATTGCAAAGCTAAGGAGCTCATCTACGGATATAACGCTCTCTAGCTTATTCTCGAATATGGCTGTGAGTCTTATAAACACTCAAGTCGATGCCTTTTATAGCAGTCTTCACGAAGTGCAGAAGTTCCAAACTCCACAACAACAGGTTGACCAAATAAAACAGCATACAGCACGAGATATAAGATTTCAGTTTGAAAAAATGATGTTGAGGAAAGATGTTGGTATCGACTTTGCCACTCGTCATAAAAAAATGATGAGTAACCTAGCCGCTCTGAAAGCTCGTTTAAGTAAAATCACAGAAGATGAAAAGAAAATAACGGTAGGGACTGACGGTCAAAGGAAAGCAGATGTTAAAGCTGAGCACTCGTTAACCTCTCGTGATTTGTTATCTGTGATTGATTCGACTATTGGCGATCGTTTTGATGAGCGCGTGCTGTTTTCTTTAAATGAGCGTCGAGTGAACCGTCTTGAAAAGCGTAACGAGAAGAAAGAGGAACTCCAAGAGCTTACGACTAAACTAAAAATATTTGGTCAAGTCCAGACTACCATCAGTACAAAGTTATCGGAGATAATTAACTCAAGTACTGGTGGTGGGCATTATTATCCAGACAGGCAGCATTTTACTTATAAACATTTCGGATATGAGACTCAACAAAAGTTTGAAAAAGGTAAGGAGTTTAAGTATTTAGAAAAACATATAACTCCAAGGGTTGGTTCTGATGGAGTTAAATACTTTACTCACAAACAATTTTTAGAGCATGCAGGAGTGACTGTTAGTCGCGATGTATATTATAACAATACAGATAACAAATACCTTAGTAATTTTTCTAGCTCGGTTTCAAGTAAGTCGAAGCCAATTAACGATTCTGTACAGTTAAAAACTACTGCGTTAAGCGACATCAGTTCCCAATACAACGCAACTGTTGAAGCTATGAACAAATTTGTTCAAAAGTACCACAATATTTTGCAAGCAATCCTACGAGCGATTTAAGGATAAATAACCATGACTACACAAAACCCGGTAACTGACCCATCTCAAATGCAAGCAGAGGAACTCCTTTCGTTTCTTGAGGAAGGTGGAACGTTAAAAATGCTGCACGATGTATCAGCAGATACCATTGAGCACATTTACGCTGTTGGATTCAATTTTTTCCAATCAGGAAAAATAGAGCAAGCCGGTAAGATATTCCAACTGCTTAGCATGCTTGACCACTACCAAGCACGATTTTTTATTGGTTTAGGAGCTGCTCGTCAAGAACTGGGTGAGTACCTGCAGGCGATTGACGCCTACAGTTATGCAGCGCTTGTAGATATTAATGACCCACGCCCACCTTTCCACTCTGCAGAGTGTTACCTAAAACTTGAGCAATTAACAGAGGCAGAGAGTGGGTTTTACAGCGCGAAGGGGATGTCTGCCGGAAAACCAGAGTATGCAGATTTGCATCAACGCGCAGGCATCATGTTAGAAGCGGTGAAAAACAAAAGGAGTAACTAGAATATGAATTCTATCGCACTAGACCGCACTCAGAGTCAGGCATACTTACCGGATTCTGGTCAAACAATGTTAGATAAGGTTACTAAGACTGCATCTCACGTGTCAGCTTCAGTAACGGTTGAAAACGTAAAAGGTAAAAAATCTGAAGTACCGAACACTGGTAAAGTTAAAGTTCAGCTTGATGCACCGAACGCTGCAGTTAGCGATAAGGTCAATGAATTAACGCTGAAAGCCATGAATCAACTACAAAAAATCGTTGATTCGATTGCCAAGGTTTTACATGCGGTCGCCGACAACACGGGCTCACTAGCAGTGAAAATCCTGGCAGGGTCAGCCGATGACTTTGAGGTAGAGCTAGCTGCTATCACAGACAAACTGAAGAGCGTACAAAACAAGCTTAAGATCCAAGAAGTAAAAGTAGCGAAAGCGAAACACGAACAAGAAATAAAGGATAACGAACAAAAACTCAAAGAGTCTGAAGCTGCGGCTAAAGAAGCGAAAAAATCGGGTCTGGTTTCCAAGATATTTGGGTGGGTCAGTGCCGCAGTTTCGATTATAGTGGGCGCTGTAATGGTGGCAACTGGTGTTGGAGCAGCAGCTGGTGCACTAATGATTGCCGGTGGTGTATTGGGTGTAGTCAGTATGGCTATGCAAGAACCAGCTGTTCAAAATGCAATGAAAGAAGCTGGCATTAATGTCGATGCTCTCAGCAAAGTTATGATGGCTTTAGAGATTGCGGTTGCGGTTATTGGGGCTGTTGTGACGTTTGGCGGCGCGGCTGCGGGCGGTATTGCTAAATTGGCGGGGAAAAGTGCCAGTAAAGTAGCACAAAAAATCACTGATATTGCGACTAAAGCGGCAGCTAATATGGCAAAAGTTGCAGATATGGGTTCTAAAGCAGCCACGACGACAGCTAAAGGTATTCGATTTGCTGCAGAGTCATTAGATCTTCTTTCTAATGTTGGTAAAGGCTCTGCCGATAGTGTTCATTCCAATAATAAAGCTAAAGTGACAGAAATTAATGCGGATCTTACTCAGCAGAAAGCGGAGAAGGTGCTGACTCAATCGGTTATTGATAAGCTTAAAAAAGAAATCGCTAAGATGATGGAAGGTTTCCAAGAGTTGATGAATGTCATCATGCAGATGATTCAGGCGAAAAGCGAAACGATGGAAACGGTAATGAATCGTCCAGCGACGGTTTAAGGAGAATTTATGTTAGATAAAATTGGTAAGACTGGGAATGCAGATCTATACGGTTTGGGTGAGATAGATAAAACGACTAAGGTTGAAAAAGCCCCCGAGACAAAAACCGAAGCAGCGGTTCGTGGTAACGATGAGACGGCGGTGTCAGGTGCTAAACATTATCTTTTGGAAGGACCTAAAGCGCCGAAAAGTGGAGAACAAGCTCGCGTGGTTGAAAAGCTGATGACCGCTTTGGCACCAACAGCAAATCTGCTTATGAAAACCCTAGAAAAAGCACTTCATGGTCAATCTGGAACTCAATCATCGTCAAATACGGTTTCGGAATCTCTTGCTTTGATGACCTTACTGTACCAAGTTTCGAAGTTAAGCCGAGAACAACAAACACTTGAACGTGAAATCGCGGTTGAAGCGAATGTAGCGAGCCTTAAGAGTCAAGCACAAGAGCTAAATAAATCTGCTAAAGCGATGATCGCAATGGCTGTAGTTTCAGGAGTTCTAGCCGGTGTAACGGCAATTTTGGGCGGAATAGGTTCTGCTAAAGCTGGTAAACAAATTAAAGCGGAAGCATCGACTAATACATTACTGAAAACACAAAAAGCTGGTGTAGATAAGGCTAATGATTTGTTGAACAATGGTGGGTTATCGAAAACTCAACAGCAACAGTTAAAGCGTGTTCAGGATGTCGGGCAAGACCGTCTTGGTAATTTGACTGATAAATTGACAAAAGGGGGGCGAAAGTTTGACAAAGCTACCACCTCTAATCAAGCGCGAAATTCGATTCTTCAGTCTCTTAGTCAGATGGCAAACTCAGCATCAAATGTAGAGCAAACTAAAGCTCAGGCTCGCGGTAAAGAAGATGAAGTTCTAGCGACACGTGCACAAGCATTGAAACAGAAAGCTGACGAAAATATTGGTTTTCAAGATAGTATGCTTAAAGAGCTGCGGGATCTGTTTCGCTCAATTGCTGATAGCCAAAACCAAGCATGGCGAGCATCTGCTCCTACCGTTTAAAACCACTGCGGATTAGAGTCCCCTTCTTCTAAAGTAGGTTGGCAATTTTTAGTAAGTCAGTAATGCAAGTTACTGGCTTTTTTCATGCATTTTATTTGGCAAATTCACACCTAGACTGAAATGCCGCCTAATTTCGTTAGACGTATGTATCAACTCTTCAATAAGCGTTTTAACTCGTTAAGATTTTTGTCCTGAGTCAGCAAGAACTCTTCCTTGAGGAGATCATTGACACGCTTATCTACGCTTTGTTGCGATTATCAACCCAATAATAAAACCCACTCCTAGCATAAGTTCATAGCCATTTTACTTTAGATTTTCCGCGATGTATGGAATCCACTCATTCTCGGCGTTGTTGATCAAATCAGTTTGAGGTTCAACGACGCCAAAAACTTTGAGACCAGTCGAGTCAATCGCTATATGGCGAATAGCTCCTTTGGATTTATTGCGATATTTGACCTGAACTGTCTTCGAACGGTTGTTGATACAGGTGTAGTCAGGGGACGTCAGTGGAACATCCAATAGCTCAAAGATAGAATCAATAAAGCCTTGAAGAGCACGTAATGGCGGATAGAAGATCCCCTTAATCATCAAGGCAGTTTCAATCGCGGTATCAGAATACTGGAAACCTCTACCACGCTTGCACAGAGCCTTATTGTATTCCGCCCAGTTAGTTATCTTCTTTTCCGCTTTACCCATGTCACCACCGTTCTAACTACCATAAAGGATCAGATCACAAGACTTGGAAAAGGTTCAACTGATTTAAGCAACAATGCATTCATTCTCTGTTACTAGGAGGACGATGAGCTTAAGAAATTACAATGCACAGGTGGGTGAAACTTATGCGATGAGCAAAGCGTTGAACAAGCTTACTGGGTTATAAAACTTGTCGTATTGACTAAGAAGCACACGAAACGGTGCGACTCTGTCTCTAAACTAAATTAAGCATCAAAGCCTCTTAAAGTTCATTGAGTATAAAAACTTCCGCCCGTATTTAATATCTTGCCATTCCCTCATCTTTATAATTCTTCTCACTACGAATAAGAACCCTCAGAAAAATACACAGAAGGAACACAATGGATATTTATCAGGAAAGTATCAGTTTTTTAGGTAACGGCGTGGATTTTGATGAAAACGGATTATTTCAATGTGAGTTATCATCGGATACGAATAATCATGATGAAGCACTTTTCTTAACCGTATTTAAGAACGAAACCACCATTAGCTTACACATGTCTCTCACCAGCCCTGTGGAGTTGCCAACCCCTCTTCCAGAAACGATTGCTATCGCGATTGGTGAACATGCTCTGGAACCTTTCCGTGGTGGTTTCGGTATCGGTCTAATGCCCGATAGCCGAAGGTTAACGAGCTACAAGGTTATTTTTCTCTCAAACAAACCTCAAGATTATGTGCAGAACACTTTTCAGCAACTGTTAGAAAGAATGGAGCAATGGCACCATTTTATTGAACAAGCGGATAACGCAGAGCCAATCCCAGAAACACTTCCTGCTGGGATCTTTGTTTAAGTTCCCTTATTTAAAATACGAGTTTAATGTATGTCTACAATTCAAATTAATAGCCAGCATCGAGGTAATTTAGACCTCGCAGATATTCAAAATATTAAAAGTAGCGCCAAAGAAGGCGATACCGTTAAATTTGGTTCTGTATTTGGTAAAGAGTACAGCGTAACTAAAAATAGCGATGGTGACGTTACTCTAAAACAAAAAGAAAACCGAAGCTTTTTTAATCGTTTCTTTAGTAAAGCTGATTCTTCAAAAAACGGTGATTTAAAGCTGAATCAGATGAATCAACAACTGCATAAAAAAGAAGGCAGCGGCAACGTTAAGGTCTTAACTTTGACCTATAACCAAGCAAACCAAAAGATGCCGGAAGACACAAAGAACTACTTCCAGAACCTGATTCAAAAAGGTGACTATGATGTGGTTTTGTTTGCGGAACAAGAGTCTAAATTGCTTGCTAACGATCTTGAACTTGATGGTATGAACCTTCTGAGTCAAAACAAAATGAAAGTTATGACGAAAGGTCTTGGTGAAGGTGTTAGCTACACTTCAATGTCCGTTTTTGCAAAAGACGGCGTCGATATTAACGTCAAAAAAGAGTCTGAATACCGTCATGGTATCGGTGGTCGAAACATGGAATTCTTCATGGGTATCACTGGTAATAAAGGTGGCGTAAAAACGGCTCTAGAGATCAATGGTCAAGCTCTAAACGTCATTTCTGCACACTTGGATTCTAACAAAGAAGTCAAACGTGAATTCGAAGGTAACAAGTTGATGGAAGGGAGCAAACCGCATGAAGAGGTTCTGATCACTGGTGATCTGAATGAGCGTGAAAAACGCACCGCTCAAGGTTCTGATGTGATGTACGATCCAGTCGCACATGATGATACGCATTTAGCCAAGCATGGCTTTAAGTTCAATCCTCTTAATAGTCACACTTACATGCAGCTTGATAAGCACACTGGTAATATTAAACAAAAAGAAGGTCGTGACCGACCTGACTTCGGTGAGCTCGATAATACTGGCTTAACAAATAAAACAGGCAACTTACAAAACCATGAAACCAGTGTTATCACTGAAGGGTTTGATAATGTCAGCGACCACAAGCCAGTACAGTCTACATTTGAAGTAAGAGGCTCCTCTCAAAAGCTGATTGAAAACGCACAAACACATACAGCAGAAGACTTCAAAAATGAAGCAGCGTACTTAAATCCTGGTACTGATCCGGCAAAAGCGACGTTTGATGATGTGACCTCAGCGAATCAAGCTCGCCTTGGTCTAGAAAACTTGAGTAGCGATGAACAAGCGTTTGTAAAAGAGAACTTCACTAGCTTTATCATCGGCAAAGATGCCATCTTTAGCCAGCTAACAAATGGCTTTATGGAAGAGATGCGTCAGCTTCACACTGCTAACCTGACCACCGGTCAACTACAGACTCAACAAATTGAATTGACCGAGAAATACGAACAGCTTAACCGCAAAGTAAACGCTCAGTTTAACCAGCAGTTCATTGCCAACCTTTAAGATAGACTCACCAGAATACCTATTTGTGAATCTATCTAGATGAATAGGAATGATGAATACAAAAGGTGATCGTAAGATTGCCTTTTCGTTCGATAGTAATCAACCTATATATACTCAAAAAGCGTTTGACGCATTTCGTTTCTTGTCATGATCTGCTCGCCTTGGCTCGCTTCAATTTTCGCTGGATAGAAGAAGTTTAAACTCAAGAATTTGTCGATATAAAGGGGCTTTGTTGCGTAATTAAATTTAAAGATAGAACAACCCCGTTTCGCGTAT
>NZ_JBFSUD010000075.1:0-21645 GCF_041467175.1 Vibrio sp. 10N.247.310.24 | reverse complement strand
AACTTGTCGTATTGACTAAGAAATACGCGAAACGGGTTGGCTCTATCTCTAAATTTAATTACGCAACAAAGCCGGTCGATAATTAAAAATGGACTGCTTGACAATCCTGAAAGCTTATCTGTTTGGGAACAGCTTCACTCGAAATCAGCCTAATTTCATATAAAAATCAGTACGCTTGTGCTTCTTCATAACTTTGCGACAAACCTTCATGAACGACAGATAACACTCTCAAATAGAAAGTATTTAAAAATGGAGAAGAATGCTCAGTCATTGTTCATTCCTTAAGCAAAGTTTTAAAAGTAAATTTTCGGATTAATTCTTCTGCGGTGAGTGGTCTTGAGTAGTAGTAGCCCTGTACCATGTCGCACCCGACCTCTTCAAGATAACGCCTTTGCTCCTCAGTTTCGACGCCCTCAGCCACAACGGATAACCCCAGATTCTGAGCTAAGTCCACCACAGATTTCACTATCATTTTGTCGTGTATGCTGGTCGCCAAACTCTCAATGAACGATTTATCAATTTTCAAAACCTTTGCGTTAATTCTTTTGAGGTACGATAAAGACGAAAAGCCAGTACCAAAATCGTCGATAGCGATACTGAATCCTACATGTTCTAACTTTTGCAACACGCGCATTGTTTTTTCTGGGTTACTCATCAATACCGACTCTGTCACTTCTAATTCAAATATGGAAGGAGAGAGTCCCTCTTCTGAAATCATACTTATAATGCTCTCAAAGAACTCAGGTTGCTCTAATTGTTGAACGGAGATATTCACAGCCATTCTACCTGGCAACACTCTACCCTCTGATTGCCACTGACGAAATTGCTTACTAGCGGCTTTGATGACCCACTTACCGAGAGGACACATTATCCTATACTTCTCGGCAAGAGGAATAAACTCCCCAGGGTTAATGATACCAAGCTCAGGCTCGTCCCAGCGAAGCAGAACTTCAACCCCTGCAACTTCCGTACTGGCTGTATAAAATTTTGGCTGATAGACTAGATGAAACTGATCTTTATCGTGTATAGCCTGATTTAACCTGCGCGATAACTCCAATTCACGATGATAGTGTGTGCCAATCTGTTCCGTGTAGAAGACAAAGCCCCGATCAGTCGACTTAGCTTCGTACATAGCTAAGTCTGCATGTGAGAGCACATCATGCAATGTTTCACCGTCCAAAGGCCATGTGGCTGCTCCGATACTAACACCCAGAAAAGCTTTTTGTCCTATATTTATCGGGATAGGTCGACTCAGTGCCGCTACCAATTGGGCAGCTAAATGCGCAGTGCTTTCTTGTGTCGCTTTTCGATGAATCACAACAAACTCATCCCCTCCAACTCTAGCTGCTAAATCACCAGACGGAAGTGCGTTTTCAATCCGTCTAGCTACCTCTTTTAGCGCCATATCACCAGCAAGGTGGCCTCTGCTATCATTAAGCTCTTTAAATCGGTTTAAGTCGGCAAACAATATCGTAAAGCAGTTATCTTTAGCTAGTTGAAAGTCCATTATCCTCTTGGCTTCTTCGATAAAGTAGGCCCGATTAGGCAGTTCCGTTAGACTATCAAAATGAGTCAATTTCCGTACGCTGTCTTCCATAGCCCTTTGAACTGTAATGTCTTTTTTTTCTGCAAGATAACAAATAACTTCTCCTATATCGCACATTATCGGAGAAATAACAGCTTCTTCAATATACTCGGGGCCATCTTTATATTTATTGAAAAATACACCCTTCCAAGAACTTCCCGACTGTAATGTGCGATACATATCGCGGTAGCTGTCGACTGGGGTATTGTTTGATTTCAATATTCTTGGGTTCTTGCCAAGAACTTCACATAGGGCATAGCCACTCAGTTCTTCAAATTTTTTATTGGCGTAGATAATGTCCCTGTCAACGTTTGTAATAACAACGGCGTTTGCACTTTGGTTTACGATAGAGAAAAAAAATGACAGTTTTTCTTGTTGAGTCATCACCGAGACACAGTTATTTGGAGTTAGTAGTGACTTGGTACAGTCTTTCTTGAATACATCTAAAAGACTGTAATCTACTGATAGTTTTATGTTTTTATTGATTTTAATCTTTACATCTCCAATATAGTAGAGTGAATAACACACTTTTTTGCTCTTTGAGGTCAGTCAAAAACACTTAATCAACCTAGACCTTTGACTCAGCAACAACAGACTTAAGTCTTTAGCACAGCTTGGTTATTAGTCTAAGTATTTAAGTAAACTTAGTTAATCGATCGTAGGTTGATGACTTTGTCTTTTGGTTTTGAAAAAAAACCTTCTGTTAGTAATATTAACGAGCAAATAGATTGGTCTATATCCGGGGGAGAGGTGTCGATATAGACCAAGGTGCGTCGGATTATTCCAGCTTAAAGTATGTCAATAGTTGTTTAAGCTCTTCGGCAGCACTTGCCATCTCTTGAGTTTGAGATGCCATATGTACACTAGCTTGATTAATTTCTCTTGCTGATAAATTAATCACACTAACATTTTCACTCATTTCATTTGAAACGATGCCTTGCTGTTCAGCGGAAGCGGCAATTTGAGCGACCATATCATTAGCTTCGTTGAGGCTTCCTACCATAGATACTAGTGTGTCTTTTGTATGTTGAGCTGTTTCTACACAGGTGCTAATACTTGCATTATTACTTTCCATGACAGTAAGCACTTCAGAAGTACTAGAGAGTAACTCGTTAATCGTTGATTGAACTTGACTGGTAGAATCTTGAGTTCGGCTTGCAAGATTGCGAACCTCATCGGCAACCACAGCAAAACCACGACCTTGTTCTCCTGCTCGCGCCGCTTCAATCGCGGCATTCAGTGCAAGTAAATTTGTTTGTTCAGACACTTCTTGGATAACTTGCACAACTTGGCCTATATTATCTACACCGCGTTTCAAGGTCGCCATTAACTGTGTTGTTTCATCGATAGAGAGGGAGATTGCCGAAACATCTTCAAGTGTTGTGACCATACTTTGGCTGCTGGCTTGTGCTTGATGCGAGGATTCACTGGTTTTTTCTGAGCTATATTCGGCGTTGATAGCTACATTCTTAATAGTTGCTGACATTTCACTCATTGCCGTTGACATCTGCTCAAGTTGTGAGTTCTGAGATGCTAAACTTTGAGCGGTTTCTTCACTTGAAGAGGCTATGCTTTCCGATAAAAGACTTGCCTTATCGGCTGTACTTTGCGCAGCAATTAAGGTACCTCTAATGGTAGTCTGCATTTGACAAAGGCCTCGGTTTAGCTCTCCAATCTCATCTTCTCGGTTCTGTTGGAAGTTTGTTGTTAAATTGCCACTCGCGATGATCTTGAGGTTTTCAACTAATTGTTCGATTGGTTTTACAATACTATCGCCGATAAAGAAGCTAATAGAAAACAAGATCCCCATAATAATTACTAATAAAACGCTTTGCTGTATGATATTTTTGTGAAAATCTTCTTGGATGTCAGAAATGAATAATCCCGATCCTACAATCCAATCCCATTCTGGAATGTAATACACATATGAAACCTTATCTTTATCTTTTCCTTGCTGATCTCGCCATGTGTAACTCAAAAAACCTGAAGAATTGTTTTTGGCAATACGAGACATTTCGCGCCAATGATAATTACCTTTACTATCTCGAACGTTAGTCATATCTTGGCCAATAGAAGTCAGCCTTTTCGGGTGGATAATTAGTTTGTTTTTTGTATTGGTTACCCAAAAATAGTGGTCATCATCGTATCTGAGGTCTGATAATATTTTTTTTGTTGCTGTTTGAGCGTCTTCTATATTTAGAGACTCATTGGTTCTGAAGTGTTGGACTAAGGATACCGCAGTCTCTACTTGCGCTTGCAGTTTATCATGCCTTTCTTCAAGTCTCTGCTCTTGTTGAATGTAGAGTTCGAATCCTCCCAACAATAACATAAGCATAGCCGCTAGACCGATTGTCATTTGAATTTTGTTTTTTATAGATACATTATTTAACATGTTTAATTATCAAGTATTATTAATATTATCAATAATACTTAATGCCCACTTATAAATAAAGGTTAATTTTGTTAAGTGCGCCGAAGTATTGTCATCTGAGGTGGCTTTGTTGCGTAATTCAATGGAGATAGAGGCACCCCGTTTCGCATGCTTTTTAGTCAATACGACGGCGTTGTTGATCAAATCGGTTTAAAGACCAACGACGCCATATTTGACTCACCGTTAGCTTCGAACAGGCATACCTAGTCCTATGACTTTGTTTATAGCTTTGACATTCGCCATGATTTCTCCCACTTGAGCGTTATAACATCTCAAGCTCAATTTACCGCTGGTTAGTCCTTTATATCGAGACATTGCGGTCTCAGATATTGAGCGATAGTGATAACCCGACTCAGATTTCCACTCCGCTATTGTTCCGTTTTTCAAAGCCTTTACTGCTTCATTTCTGGGATGCCCTTCTTCCCAAAGCGCCGCATTCTTTCGAGGCGGTATCAACGGAGTACTGCCCTTATTTTGCAGGGTCTCATAGCAACTTTTTGTGTCATACGCTCCATCAGCAGATACGGTATCTACCTTTCTACGTAAAGGGTTGAGTAATGTTGGCAGCACTTCGCTATCGCCAACACTTACAAGACTGACTTCTGCACTAATGGCCTCATGAGTTTCTACATCAACGGCTAAGTGCAGTTTGCGCCAAGTTCTGCGTTTTTCGGCGCCGTGCTTTTTCACCTTCCACTCACCTTCGCCAAAGACTTTGAGACCAGTCGAGTCAATAGCGATATGGCGAATAGCTCCTCTGGATTTGTTATGATATTTGACCTGAACTGTCTTCGAGCGTTTGCTGATACACGTGTAGTCAGGGGGCGTCAGTGGAACCTCCAGTAGCTCAAAGATAGAGTCGATAAAACCTTGAAGAGCCCGCAATGGTAGAGAGAATATCCCCTTAATCATCAATGCAGTTTCAATCGCTGTATCAGAGTACTGGAAGCCTCTACCACGCTTACCATGATGGGCTTTGCATCGCCATGCATCTACGGCTGAATCATCTATCCAGAACGTAACCGAGCCCCGTTTGCACAGAGCCTTATTGTACTCCGCCCAGTTAGTTATCTTCTTTTTTGCCTTACCCATGTCACCACCGCTCTAACCATCATAAAGGATCAGATCGCAAGACTCGAAAAAGGTTCAACTGATTTAGGCAACAACGCCTTCCAAGAGTGGAAAATTAAAAGCTTTAGTTCTTAAGAGTACACCGTTAAGTATCAACTAACTGATTCATACCTTTATATCACCTAGTCCGTAGTTAACGTAATGACAAAGTCGCTTAACGTAACGTCCAGTATTGATGGTGCAGATCATGTTCGAATATCAAAGGCTCACACACAATGCAGGACTAGGGAAAATATGAGGGGATCCGTCAGCGTCGCCGGTTCTCTCGCAACTTTGCGGGATTTATTATTTTTAGATATGATAAGATCTTTATACATAATAAAGAGTAATCACAATGAAAAACAAAGGCTTCATTTTAGGTGTTTTCGCTTCAGTAGTACTTGTAGGTTGTGGCGGTGGTTCGTCAGCGGCACCGAGTGCAACAGTAAAAACGTTTAGTGGTAATGGCCTATACGTTAACCCGACTGACTTGACCGTCATGCTTGTTGACTCAAAGCGATCTAAGAACAACCTAATTGTGGGTGACTTCGCGAACAACAGCGTTTACTTTGTTGATAGTGCGACCACGACAGAAACATCGATGACAACTAGAGGTCTATCTTTTACTAGCAACAATGTTTTTGTGAAAGAAAGAATTCAGTTAATGCATGCTAAATTTACAAACAATATTGCAACTCTAACAGCCGTTGTTAGCGGGTCAAACCTTGTTTACTCAATGAATAAAACAACTGACTCATTAGCTCTTGCCCAAATCACCGGTACTCATACCAATACAACAGATGGTAGTACGTGGACGATTAACGCAGATGGTTCATATGTCGTTAATGGCGTTTGTACAATTACAGGTAAATTGGTTCGTAATGGATCTTACTTTAATGCAGATAACGCAAGTGCCGTTTCTTGCTCGCAATCAGCGCTAAATGGCAGTTACAACGGGGTTTTCTTGACGGTTAAGCACAACGGTAAAGATTACATTGCAGGGGTGTTAGGTAATGACACGGGTATTTTGTATGGAAATGCTCCAACGAACTAAATTGGTCATTAACTAGGGCGTGTTGATCTTTGCTGTACATTTCGCGTTCAACAATACATCGGTAGCCACATTAACATGAATGCCAGCGATAACATGCTGGCATAATTCCTTTCTAGCTTGTCATATCTACTTGAAATAGCTCGATAATGTTTAATTCTCCCAAAGGCATTTTCGACCAAGTGACGATACTTGTATAGACACCAATCCATACTGTCTTTGTCTATATCTTGTCCGTAATTGCGTTTAGCAATTACCGTTTCTCCGCCACGTTCCTTAACAAAAGTACGGAAAGGTTCGCTGTCATATCCTTTATCACAAACGATGGTATTAACTTCATCGAGTTGCTCAACTAAGCTTTCGGCATGCACTATATCGTGGCGTTGTCCCTCTGATAAATCAAAGCAAATCGGCAGTCCACTCTCCGAACTCAGAGGGTAGATCTCGCCAAGGAATACCTGTTCTCATTCGATAAAGTATTCCTTCAAATGTCATTCGATGTTCAGTTTTATCGTAAATACGACCTGTACTTTTCATAACTTGGAGTATCAGTTCCCAGCGAACCCTATCAGTTAGCATTGTTCTTGGCATGGTATTGGTTATGGTTTTACTTTTGGCGAAGCAAATTATAACTCTTTACCATGCTGTTCAAAAAACATTCACGAAAGATCAACACGCCCTAGTTTCACTATTAGAAACAATGTTGTAGTTTACAAATTTAGCTCCAGACGCCAAAGCATTTGCCTCTAATGCAGCTAAAGGAAAACCATTGTTACTAACACCAAGTACTATTAGGAGATCGTTTACTTCCCACTCAATATTGAAAAGGTCTACACAAGGGACATCTTTGCATTGAACGATACTGTCTGGTTCATTTATACAACCATGAAGATGTACCGCACTCCCTCCAGCTTTCTCAATTAAGTCATCAATATTTAAAGTGTAATGTAGAAACTCAACTCCTAGTGATTGACAATATGTTTCGAGATACATACATTCGTAATGTGCTCGATTCGGCAAAAATTATTCATATTGATGCCGAATTTTCTTTACAAGAGCCAATACTTCACAAGGTGAAGCTCCTTGGAATGCTTGGTATTCAGGTGTATTTTTAATATCTTCATATGCAGGCAGTTCTGAAGGAACAGAAAGCCCAGCACCTGATAAAATAATCACTTTCATAGTTTGGGTACGTTATTGTCTATCATAATTACCAACTTTCTGGAGTTTCGCGGTATTTTATCAATATAATACAGTCATTGGTAGTAAAGCATTGATACTTGGTTATGCAACAAGAAGATAAGACAACCATAAATCCCCCAATACTTCTAGTTTCAAGTTGCTTTGCGTAACCTAAAACGTAAAAATTAACTCAAACGCCTTAAATTGTTTCTAGCCAGAACTTGCCGATGGTTTTAACTATCTGTGAATCTACTTCGAATTAACTTTAATCTTTATCTCTCCAACAATTTATCCTTATTAAAGAGAAGATTTTATGGCGACAAATTGGCGACAGAATCTCCCGAAAGACAAAGTTATATGTTTTTATACGCAGTTAAACTTTCCATAACCTATTGATATTTATTCTAACACCTTGAAATACAAGACAGTCGTTTAGTTCGGTTAAGTTCTAACTTTTAACTATAAAACAAACTAACGCTCCCCAAACGCGACACTCACGTTGGTATAAATCGGTTTCCATAAATACTGGAATACTGACTTCTCACCGGTTGTAATATCTACCTCGCCCGTCATACCTGGCAAGATAGAAAAGCTCTCAGGATTATCACGGAAATAGGGAACATCCACCGAGACGACGACTTCATAATAGATCTCGCCACGCTCGCTTTGACTTGTGGTCGGTGAAATACTCTCAACCGCCCCTTTTAGCGCCCCAAAGCGGCTGTAATCAAACGCATCAATCTTGATACGAGTCGGCTGCCCTACACTCACAAAACCAATATCTCTTGGCGACAAACGAGCTTTAAAGTCGGCTTTCCCACCAACAGGAACAATTTCAACCACAGTGCCACCCGGCTGAATAACACCTCCGTTCTTTGTACTTGGCAGGCTTTGCACCAAACCTTGTAGCGGCGACACTAACATGGTGTTGGTCAGTTTCGCTTGGCTTGAACGTACTCTGGCGTTCAGGGCTGACAAGTCAGAGACGGCTTTAGAACGATCATCGCTCACTTTAGCTTTCGCCTCGGCCAGAAGCTGTATGATTTTTTGGTCATTACTGTCAGCTTGTCTAATCAATACCGACTTCTTGCCACGAGCTTCTTCAATTTTCTGCTCAATACTGGCCAGTTTTTGACGCATTTCAAGCACACGTAAGCGTGAAATGTTGCCCGATTTATAACCCTTTTCTAGTATATTCAACTCTTGCTTAGTCGCATTCAACTCTTTCTCATAACTCGGCAAGGCCTTTTCTACACTACGAAGCTGCTCTGCAATTTGTTCGCTCTCTTTCTCAAGCACCACACGCTTTTGGAAGTAGAGGGCTTTTTGCGCGTTCAGCTGCGCTTTTTGTTGGCTGACGATCTCTGGGTAATCGACCTCAAACTCAGCAAGGTTAGGCTCACGCTGCTCAAGCAGCGCATTCATACGTTCCACACTGGCTAGAAGCGTCACTTGTTGGGACTTTAGCTCTTCAAGGGCGGTACGCTGGAAAGTGGCATCAAACTCAACAAGCGGCTGGCCTTTCTCAACCAACTGCCCTTCTTTAACGAGAATTTGCTTTAACTTCCCGCCAATCGCGCTTTGTAATACTTGCTTCTCGCCTTCCGGAATCACAGCACCTTTGGCTTTGGCGATTTCATCAACTTGAGTGACTACAGACCAAGTGGCAAAAGCAATAACACATAAGGCAACCGACCATGTGGCCAGCGCCAATGTACGAGCCGTATTTTGTGATTCAACAAGTTCACCGTAGCGCTTGCCCTTCTCGATAGATTGTTTAGTCATTAGCGACTCCTTGCTTAGACTTTGATTGTTCTTGTTGGGCTGCATTTTTTTGAGCAGACGCCTCTTGAGTTGACGGCTGTAGCTCTTGAGATAACGGTTGCTCAGATAACTGCGGTTCTTGAGAAGCTTGAGGCTCTGAAGGCTGTTCCTGCTTCGAAGACTGCTCCGGCTCTAATGGACCGGCATAAACCACTGCACCTTCATTTAATACCACCACTTTATCGGCAAGCTTGATTAAATCCGGATCGTGGGACGTGTAAATCACCGTTGCTTTTCCTTTTTTCGACTGCACAAACTCACCAAATATACGTTTAGCATTTGGGTGAGCATCAGGCACAGGATTATCCATTAAGAACATTGGGTAGTCATAAACCAGCGCTTTTGCATCAATGAGGATCTGCGCGACGCTGCCAGACAACATGTCAAAAAGGCTGTCCGGCTGAATACTGCTGATGGAAGTATCGAGCCCACCTGATAATGTCTCGAACCAACGCTTTCCGCCCACCATTTCAATTGCAGATATCATTTTCTTATCTTCGACTTTGTGACCGTCGTTTAGCCACTCTCGAATACTCAGCGTAAGCAAATCAGGATATGCGGCTCGAATAAAACACCAGTGGCGATAAAGCTGCGGATCGTATTGAACGAGGTTAACGCCTTCAAGCTCGACCATGCCATTTTGGATAGGCTGCAAGCCAGACAGCACTTCAATTAATGTTGATTTACCGCTCCCAGAAGGGCCGGTAATCGCGACAATTTCACCGGCTTCAATATCAAAACTCACACCGTTCAAGGCCGGGCGACTCTGTTTGGGATAGCGCAGTGTCACTTGGTCTAATTTCAAGTTAGGCGCTACCACAGGTAACGGGTGATGCTGGTAACTGAATTCACGCTCAGACGGCTGAGACAAAATACGGTTCACTTGCAGCTTGGATTGATTAAAGCTATTAAAACGCATAGCGCTGTTTGCCAACACCTGAGCTGGGCCAGTCACCTTAGATATCAACATCATTGAAGCAATCAAACCACCGGGCGTCATCACTTGTTCAAAAATAAGTCCTATTCCTAACCCCATCACGGCGAGTGTCGACCCCACACCAATGAAATAGTAAATCGAGGTGTACCGGCTCTGGAGAACCGATTGATTAAAGGTCACTGTTGAAGCAAGAAGATTGGCCTTTTTGAAACGTTGAATCCAGTGCTCTGAGAATCCAGCACTGCGAATAAAGGCAAGCTTGGATGACAGCTCATTAGTCATGTTTTGACGATTCGTACCTGCCACTGTCGATTGCATAGAGCGCTTGCTGCTAGAGCGTATCGAGCGTTTTGCTAGCAAGTAATAAAGGATTAAAGAGACGACTGGAACCAGTACCAACCACCCGCCTAAAACACCTATCGCAAGTACAAAAATAAGAATGAATGGTAGGTCAAATAACGCATTTCCTAATGGCCCCGATAGCACACCTGAAATACGCTCTGACAGCATCACTTGGTTTTGCTGACTAGAAGAAGCTGTTTGGTGATTTTGAGCATAGCTATTACGAAGCAGACGCTGTACGAGGGATTGAGAAATCTCACGACTTACTCGGTTGGAAACTGAAGCAAACACTCGGCTACGTAATGTTCTCAACCAACCCATCATCACAAACAACAACGCTGCGCCAATGGTGATACCTTGCAACTCATGCCCTGCATCACCACCAATCACATGGTCATAAATCGACATCGTGATGAAAGGAACCGCAAGCGCAAATAAGTTAGTGATAAAACTGACTAGCAGCAATTTAGGAATAATGGGGCGAAACGCATGCAGCCGTTCCCCAACCCAATCAGGAGAAGCCTTCTCTAGTGGTGGACCTTCGATAACAATACAAAACTGAGGGACATCAGTAATGTCTTCATTGTCATCAAAAGCAATAAACTGTTTCGATTCTATATGACCAGAGAGCAACTCATGTTCGCCAAGCACCAGCAATACTAATTTATGTTCGCCAACTTCATCTAGGTTGGCAACCAAACGATAAGGTAGTGCAAGCCTGTCGAACAAGGCAAACATATCGTCGATTGATTCAATCCCATTTTCATCGACCCATTGATGTGCGAACAACTGGATATTAGCATTAACTTCCAACTGCTTAAGAACGGAAAGGCTCTCGGTTTCTAAATGGTTCATCACCTCTTGTCGACCGCTGGTATCTGCACGGTTGTTCGTACCTGAAGGGTTACCAATATCTAAACGATTCATACGACGGCCTCCTGATTGCTCTCGCTGTCGACCGTAATAGCTCGACTTTCCACTGTAATGATTCGATTAGCCAATTCGCGAAGCTTCGAATGGTAGCTCACCATCAGTATCGTGCGTCCTGCCGTTACTTCTTCTTCCAACACCTTAGCTAGATTCCCAAGGGCATCTAAATCAAGTGAAGAATCCGGCCTTTCCAACATGATTATGGGTTTATCACTTGCCAATTGAGCCGCGATATTGAGCATTTTCACGTTACCCATACTCAACAAAGAAGCACTCGTATGGCCAATTTGTGTCTCTAGTCCATCGGGTAATCGAGTAATCTCTTTGGTTAAACCCAAACGCTTTGCATAGTCACTGGCGCTTTGCGTTTTCTCAGGGTCAAACCCGCACAAGTTGTCGAGAATAGTACCCGACACCAACTGCCCTTTAACGCCACAGTAGGCCACAATATTGGTTACGGATGCGATTGAAACTGCAGCTCCGTTAATGAAACACTCACCCGCTTTTAGATCATCAATACCTGCAATCGACGACAATAAATGACTGTTGGTGTGGCGACCCTCACTCTCTAACAATATCAACTCACCTTTATTCAGTGTGACATCTGCATGAGATAGTTCACCATATCTTTCAACGGTCGCTTGCTTGATTTCCAACGTCTCAAAGTCAGATAAGTGGTTCTCAACTTGCTCAGAATCTGAAGATTCCGATAATGATAAGTCACTCAATTTTTCTATTGCCTGATTGGCACTGTGTATTGAATTAAGCTTGATTCTAACCCCAACCAGAGCACTTAAAGGTGCGACGGCTCTTCCCGATAAGATAGAACATGCCGCCAATCCACCAGTGGTTAACTGGCCATCCAACACCCACAAACTCCCCGTAATCACCAGTAAAACTGACGTGGCTAATGCAGCAAGCTGAATACACTCTTGGGCGAAGGCGTTCTGTTCTTCTTCTCTCGCTTTAGACTGAGAGCGAACATTATTGAGGGATTTAAACTGATTGAAGATTCGAGACTCAACAGCCTGACGTTTGATTCCTTGAATGGTTTGGCTTAACAAAATCAAAAACGCTTTTCGCTCCTGCTCATCTTGGGAAGCTTCTTCACTTAGACTTTTAACGCGAATAGAAGATAACCAAACAATTCCGAGAGTAATCAGCCAAACTGCCAAAGGTATCGCCACCAGCTCACCGCCGATGTAAGCCACCAAGCCCAAGAAGATCAATGCAAAAGGCAAATCAATAAAGCCTGCAATCACACCGCCGGAATACCAATCTTTGACTTTTGATACTGAGCCCAGCCCCTCTTCCACGCCGCCAACACCAATGTGGCGAAGATGGCCTGATGAAGCCGTTGTTACTCTTTCAACCAAGGTTTGATAGGTCGCTTTCTCGGTATTGCTGGCCGCGGCTGACAAAAGCCAAGTACGCACAAACCGGATCAATGCTTCCATGGCAACAGCCAACGCTGCACCCGCCAACAACAGAGTGGCAGTACCGTAACTTTGGTTAGGTAAAATACGATCGTAAATTTGTAAAACCGTTAACGGAACGGCGAGAGAGAGAAGATTTATGAGTAAAGAAGGCAGTAGGACTTTCCCCACCACCCCTTTGTTTTTCATTGAACTTACGGGCATACACAATCCTTATCCATGCTTATGAAATAAGATTGGTACACCATGTTCAGTATTGCAAGGTAACGGACTGATTTAACGTGTTTTTCAATATAAATATGACACAGATCTTTTTACACAAATCTGTGGCTAAACCCGTACCTTAAAAACGCTCCTTACAAACAATTGTCGTAATCCGTTATCGCCTGCTTTAACTTTGAAAAGTCTGAGTTACATAAATACGGTTTCAGCGCTTCAAATTTATCTGAGGGCCACTCGTATATTTTGAATGAAATGAGCTCGTCAATAACGAACTCATCAAAGCGGTATCTGACGACTTTAGCTGGAGAACCACCGACAATGCTGTATGGAGCGACGTCTTTAGTCACCACACTATTCGCTGCAACTACAGCGCCTTCGCCAATCGTCACACCGGGCATCACCATCGCTCTCATGCCTAACCAAACCCCATCTTCAATGTGAGTATCGCTTTTGCCAATGTAGGCGTCGTCGATAACATCCATAAATGGATACAGTGAAAACCAATCAACTCTGTGTGTATGGTTGCCGCCCATTAAAATCACAACCTCTGCGCCAATACAGACATAATCACCGATATAGAGTTCGTCGATTTCCCATCGAGGCTCCCACTGGCGGCTGACTTCATCGCCGTGTAAATAACGCACTACCGATTGTTCAAAACCGTTATCCCAGCAATCGCTGTAATAACTGTGTTGACCTTTTACGTGAATATTGGGGTTGGTTACGACTTCATGCAGCAACTCGAATTTGGACCAATGCTTCTTTTGCATTTTTACCTCTGAATGATCTATTTAGTTTTATTCGTTTCAATATCAAAGTGTTCGACGATGCAAATCCAAGGTGCACAAACTAACGGCCCACAAACACAGGGTTCACAGGGACGAATAGTGAGTATCGCGCTTAAATCATAGCAAAGTCGCTAAAACTAAAGAGGCGTCAGTGGATTCGAGGTTGCTTAAGAAGAGGAAGTAATTTCACAGTTTGCTCAGTTTGTTATCGATAACTTGGTTGGATAATTTACAGGCGTAGTGTAACTGTTTAGTCGCGCCAATTTGACAGGAAGATGTGATTAATAAGGTTTCAAATTTCGTTTCGTGGAATACGGAATGAACAAGAGCCTGCGCGATTACACAGGCTCAAACTTAGACTCAGCTATAAACTTCAGATCTCGCTTGGAGCTGGGCTCAGCGACTACATGCGTGCAAGCTGTACTTTTCTGTCTTTATTCACCACGCAGAAGTTGCCGCGCTTAGTGCGACACTTAGAGCATCGTTCGCATTCAACAGGGCTTCTATCCCCTTCTTTCCAACGCTTAACTAAATGCGGTTCAGAAAGCAGCGGTCTTGAAAGCGCGAAGTATTCAATGCCAGTGCTGTTTGCAATCGCTTCGATAGCATCAAAATCTGTCAGGCCGCCAACCGTGATAACCGGGATATTAACGTCTTGGCTGATCGCGTGACCATATTCGTGGAAGTAGCCTTCAGCTTGAATGGTAAAACCATCGTTCGACTCGCCAATCATAGTGTCTGCTTTGCCATGAATATTACCTGACACGACAATGCCATCCACGCCCACTTGTTCAAGCTTTTTACACACAATACGCGTTTCGTCGAAGGTCACGCCACCTTCAAAAAACTCCGAAGCCGTAAGCTTAACCAAGATAGGGAAATCATCACCCACCAACTTACGCGTCGCGGTATAGATCTCTAACAAAAACCTCATGCGGTTTTCTAAGTTACCGCCGTACTCATCTTCACGTTGGTTGTAGTAAGGGCTTAAGAACTGATTAATCAGGTAAGTGTGAGCAGCATGAATTTCAACGCCATCAAAGCCTGATTTTTGTGCTCTCAAAGACGCTTGAGCAAACGCATCAACAATGTAGTCGATCTCGTCTTTGGTCATCGCTTTGCCTAGTGTTTGAGTGCCTTTTTCTGGAACCTCACTTGGTGCGTAGATCACTCGTTCGCCAAGATCATGCGTGGTTTTGGTGCCACCATAAGCCAATTGCATCACGATTTTACAGTCGTTGTCGTGCACCAGTTGAGTCAGCTTCTGATACTCTTCAATGAATGAGTCGTTATACATACCCATCATGCCCGCATTCGGCTTTTCTTCTTCAACGATGTTCGCGTACCCCGTCACGATCAGGCCGACTTCACCTTGAGCCAACTCTTCATAGATAGCGTACAGTTTATCTGTCATATGCCCATCTTCGGTAGCCATATTTTCCCACGTTGCACTTCTCATAAAGCGGTTCTTTAGTGTCATCTTGCCAATGTGGGTTTCTGTAAACAAAGTGCTCAAGTCTTATCCTCATTAAATCTTTATTATGTTTGCCCATTTTAAAAGACAAAAGAGAAGCACTTCTTATTCACAAAGTGACTCTCTTTTGTCCATTACTGAATGGGCGTTGATTTATGCGGATAGTACAGAGAATAAGGCGAGGAAAACTTAATCTAGATTAAGAGAGCAGTACTCTCACATGAGAAAGAGATAGAAAGCAGCAGAAAGAGATAAAAAAGATTGGGAAATAAAATAAAAGAAAGTCGCTCAGTTTTAATAAGCGACTTTGTTCAATTTAATCTGGACTAAGTCAATGGTTCTTACGAGAGGTGTCCACCTGCGAATTGCTACCTGCTAACAGCTATTTAAACTCATAGGTGTAAGATGCACCAACACTGTTGTTCTCTCCAAAATCATCCTCAGCAAAAATTGTGAAGAAATTGAATGATTGAGCATCACTCAATTTATAACTCGCACCAACGCCAGTCCAATAGCCAGAGTAATCGTCAGAACCCATTGAACCACCACCAAAGCCCATGATAGACCATTCATCGGTTATCGTTTTTAAGCCAAACGCTCCGATATAACCACCATGTGTCGAGCTCGGCATCAATACATAATCAGAACCCACATTCTCATCATCGAATACGGCTACTTCACCATCGTTGTAGCTGTAACCAGCCATTGGGAAGATTTGCCAACCGAACGGCTCAATATCGAAATAGCTCAGTGGTATAAATGTGCCAATACTGTAGTTGTTCTTATAAGCATCGTTGTCGTATTCTGAACGGCTAAAGTTGAAGTTGACGATACCCATCGGCAACAGCCATGAACCGCCTAATCGCCACTCTTCGCCGTCCGCATTGACACGAGCGTTGATCATTCGCGCTTCATCTAAACCGATAGAGCCTGAGAACTGCAAATCTTCGTTATAAGCAACGCCCGCTTTGGTCACGATTTTAGTCGGGTCGTCAGGGTGCTTCTCTTCAGCAAAAGCCCCCATCGACCCGAACGTTGCAGCAGCAACAAGTAATAAAGTACGTAATGTCATTAGAAGGTCGCACTAACGCCAACAAAGTGGATACGGCCATCGAAAGAACCATTGAGCAAGTTGCGCCCTGTAGGTCCATCACGATTCATCTCAACCGAACCTAAGTCCGCGTATTCGTAGAACACATCGATCAAGATATCATCCCAATACGTTGAAGCACCTACAGAGTAGCGGTACTGTTCGCCTACAGGGAGGTCAACCCATTGCATTGACGGATCGTCTTGTGGTGATGTTTCGTAAGAGAAGCCAGCTTTTAGACGCCAATCTGAGTTAAGTTGATAATCAGCACCAACCGCAAATTTCCAAACATCATCCCAATCACGTTGTAGAGTTTGACTAATTGGGAAGTCCCCATTTTCGTTGGTACCTAGGTCCAAAACAGTATTGTCCCATTGGCTCCAACGATGAAACTGGATGCTTGCCAATAAATCTAATTGAGAATTCAATGCATAGCTTGCACTGACATCAACGAGTTCAGGTACATCAATACCAGTATTCAATGAACGTTGACCGCCAGTAAAGACATTCACATCATTGTTGAATTCGTGCTCTAGTTTCGAGCGGTAACTCGCACCCAGTTTTAACTTCTCTGTTGGTGTGTACATAACACCAAGGTTATAACCATAAGCCCAGTCAGTATCTTGCTTGGCTATAAAAAGAGAAGATGACTGTTGTAATGCAGCCCAACTCAATTGAATACCTGCGCCAACAGACCATTGGTCATTCAGCTTATAACTCAGTGATGGATTCACTTGCATTGCGGTCAGAGTAATTTCTTCTAGAAGGGCTGCACCTGCCCAATCGCTACCGTAATCAAGGCTTGAGCCACCGACAGCGCCAAGTGCTATACCAAGGTGCAGTTGTTCTGTTACTTGATGCGCGTGGAAAGCACCAAATGAAGGCAACACTGAATGGCCTTTACCATCACCGCTAGAGTCTTGGTTGTCTTGATATTTCATCTCAAGGTCAAACGCCATGGTATTGATAGTCGTTTTGCTTTCGCCCATGTGAGACATGGTTGCTGGGTTGGTCCACATCGCAGCAGCTGAACGAGAGTAAACACCGTCACCTGCGCCAGTTGTACCGGCATTGGCGACGACAGCTTCTTGTAAAAATAGACCACTTGCGAAAGCATTTAAACTTGTAAAAATTGCGGTGGCAGCTAGCGAGTAAGTAAAAGTTTTGTTCATCAGATTGCTCATTTAGCCTTAGACATTAAATTGATCTAAGATTACCGCAAAGCCCTATAAACAATGGGAATACCCGTTATTACTTTACAAGCGCTATTTGAACCTTCTAGCGACGTATGGACGCGGCTTGTCTCGATGAATTTCACGTTGAGCAGCAATTGCTCTGTTCTTACCTAACCCTACCTTTATTTGATACCAAGTCTCGTAAAATAAGGCGAACCCAGGACTGGACCACCAAGTCTTGTTGTAGAGTTTCTTATTAGCAGCGACAACATCTGGCGACCGATTCGCGCACTCAAGTGCCAACGCATAGGCTTCAGCGTAAGGGTCTTCAGCAATCTTGGTCACCAATCCATATTCTTTCGCGGTTTCACAGTCGATCACTTTGGCCGTCATTGCCATTTCTAGGGTGTGATCTTTACGCATCAGCTCTCTAAATGCGATAGCGCCTCCCATGTCAGGAATCAACCCCCACTTCGCTTCCAATATCGAGAAGTTCGCATCTGGGCTAGCGATTCTAAAATCACCACCACTGGCTAATTGAAGCCCACCTCCCCAACAACGCCCGTGAATCGCAAAAATGACAGGGCAAGGGATCTCTCGCCAACCAATAGAAAAATACTGAGCCGCATTTGGCAACGTCGGCAACCATTTGAACAAAAGCTTCATCGCTCCAACTTTACTGTTCAATAACGATTTAACATCGAGCCCTGAACAAAAATCCGTACCATTACCTTTCACTATCACAGCGCGAATCTCGTTATTCTTTTTGAGTTCTCTGATCATATTATTGACGCCTTCAAACATTGCCATATCAATAGCGTTGAGCTTATCGGGTCTATTCAGCACAACGGTGGCAATTTGGTTTTCATCAATGGAACAAGTGATACGATCGAGGTTTGGCATGGTGGCTACCTTATTGGTGGTCAGACCTTTAGATTATACATTTTATTAACATATGCCAAACTTGCACATTAAGAAGCGAGACCTGTGTTGCTTAACACCTCCCCCTTACACAAACGACATCAATAAAAAAGCAGTGATGGTTCGCTCCATTCACTGCTTTTCATTCGTAGCTTTTATTGCCAATAGCTTTGAATACCAGTAGCTTTGATAATCAAGGGATCTCAGTTTTGGGAGAACCTATGTTCTTCGAGATTTCAATAACAAGAAGATGAAGTAGCTGCCACCAATAATTGAAACTAACGTACCTGCTGCAAGCTGCGCTGGGAACACCACCACTTGCCCTAACCAGTCTGCAAATAGCATCAATGCTGCACCAATCAAAAACGACAAGATGATCTGCTCTCGCACCAACCGAGCCCCCATCATTGCAGCGATATGCGGAGCTAACAAGCCGACAAACGCGACAGGCCCCATGGTGGTTGTCACGACCGAACATAAGATCGCAACAATACACAACAGCGCCACGTAGGCGAGATTGGTATTCAACCCTCTGGCACTCGCGAACTGTCGGCCAGTAGCAATTAAGGTCACCCAACGACTCAATAGCAAAGCAGCCCCGATAGAAGCCGTTATCACCATGGTCATAATCATTGCCGACTCAGGTTCAACACGATAGGTAGACCCCGCTAACCAAGCCAATAAAGTGTATTTCCCCTCACCCACTCGCGTTAGAGAGAATTGCACCAAAGCTTCCAAAACTGCGGTTAATGAGATACCTGTGAGAATCAAGATCGAAGGTGCAAACTGATGCTTCTTGCCAAGGAATAGCAATAAACACAGTGCAATCGCACTACCCAAAAATGCAATCCAAGGGCTCAATGAGTGAATCGAATAACCCATGAATAAGCTACTGAAAATCAACGCCAGAACCGCACCGGCTGACACACCAAGAATGTCTGGGCTTGCGAGCGGGTTGTAGACCAATCTTTGTAAAATCACACCAGCAACCGCCAAACCGCCACCAGCGAATATCGCCGTTAACATTCTCGGCCAACGAATCGACCATTCAAATGCGTCTGGGATAACAAAATAGCCCATATCAGAAGAAGGCTGTGAGAGCGTACTCAACGCCAACAACCCGAAAAGCATTGTGCCCAACAAGAAGTAAGCCAGAGGTGAAATAAGCTTTGTTCCTTTAGGCATCGAGAAAAACAGCTGATCTTGAGCCGATAATTGCTTTCTCGCAATAATGATCAACGCTGGAGCGCCAATGACCGCGGTTGCCGTCCCTGTTGGAATCATATCCAAAGACCATTGTGCCAAGAAGATCGCTAAACTGTCAGTGACGCAAAGCAGTAACGCACCTAATACACAGCTTGCGACGAGTTCAGATTTGGCCTTTAAGAAGCCTAAATGCCTAGCGATGTTCGGGGCAATCAAGCCGATAAAACTGATCACACCCACTGAGGTAATCGACACAGAGACCAACCAAACGCCAACCGCCATCAATACAAAGAATGTTGCGCCAATATTGAGCCCGCGTGCTGCTGCCCCTTCAGTGCCAATCGAAAGTAAAGTCAGGACTCTTGGCGCCAATAAGAAGATGGCGATGATCGGCAGTAGCTTAGGCATTAACCAAAGTACTTGTTCCCAACCGTTCTGTCCTAGATCACCCGCTCCCCATACAAACAAGTTCTGTGCGTACTGGTCGTTAAGCAGGATAATTGCTGTCGCAAATGCCCCTAGTAACAAGTTGACCGCCATGCCCGCCAAAACAATTGGCAAGCCGCTCATGTTTTTGATTCCGACAATCGAAACAATCAACCCCATCGCCAGCAGTGCACCGATCAGAGCGAACCAAACTGAATACTGAGCGACCAACATCGGCGCAACCACATTCAGAATAACCAGACCAAGCCATGCTCCTGACGATGTACCTAAGGTTAGCGGCGACATCATGCGATTTTGTGTCAGTTGTTGAAACAGGCTACCTATGGTGCCGAGTGTTCCGCCAACCAAGATCGCCATGACCAAGCGAGGCAAGTTGACATAGATTAACGCCATCAACTCGAATGAATCATCAACCATTGAGTTGAATGCCGCGCTGTCACTGATCAGTGAAACTTGCTGGAGCAGCTCACCGATAGGGCCAAATTCAGATTGCCCTAACCATAAATGAACAAGGGAAGCGAAAAACAGCACTGCCCCCATCACCAAACCACTGGATTTCATTACTACTCCGCTAACGTCAACAGCGATTGCGCCATAGCTTCTGCGTTATACAAAATCGACATGGCACCGCCGTAACTCCAACTTGCCGCTACTGGGCTAAATTGACCATTACGAACAAAAGGCATGCTCTTCCAAACCGGAGAACGGTCTAGTTTGTCTTGATATGGGAAAGGTTCAAAGTAAAGTGCAATGCCCTTCTTTACGTTCTTAAGCTCTGTCATTCGTTTTTGACTGATGCCCCACTGACTCGCAGGAAGATCCATCGCATTTTCAAAACCTAACTGTTCAAGCGCATATTGTGGAATAGAGTTATCGCCGTAAATGAACACCGATGTGGTGCTCGCAAAACGGAAAGAGGTCACTTTCGGTTTGTCGCCCGGATACGCTTTATCCAGTTCAGCCTTAAGGACAGCGATACGCTCATCCATTGCGGCCAGCTTTTGGTTCGCTTGTTCTTCTTTACCAAGCAACTGTCCGATCTTCTTGAAGTTCTCGATAGCAGCCGCTGCATTGCTGTGTTGTTCACTGTACGTTTGGTAGTAAAGCACGGGCGCAATTTCAGATAGTCGCTCCTGAAGATCTTTCTGAGGCGAAGCGATGAGAATCACATCAGGATTTAGCTTCTTCAAAGCAGAAAAATTGGGCTCAGTTCGAGTGCCAATGTCCGCCACGCCTTCTGGAATGGCAGGTTGAACAACCCAATCGGTATAACCTGCAATATCAGGGACCGCGACTGGCGTAACACCGAGTTCAATCACTTGTTCGGCTATGTCCCAGTTCAGCGCCGCCACTCTAACAGGCTGAGCTTCAAGGGTTTTAACGCCCTCGCTATCTTCAACTTGGTAATCAGCCATCGCATTAAACGATAAAGCGCTCGCTAACCCTATCTGGCAGGGTAGTTGTCACTGTTAAAATTTAACCAGTTTGGGCGAT
>NZ_JBFSUD010000074.1:0-21843 GCF_041467175.1 Vibrio sp. 10N.247.310.24 | reverse complement strand
GGTATTTACATTCACTGCCATGGTGATTTCTCCAATTGATTTTCCGGTATAGCGGCTTCCGACGTCTCGGAAAACCAAGTAGTTATCTCTAAGTTACTTTTAATAACGGCGTGAATGCTGAAACCTTTAGAAAAAAAGCAACAAAATTAAAGAAATAGCGAGAAAGGATAAGAAAGCGTGACTGGTAGTGAAATTATCAAAAAAAGATGAGAAAAAGGCTAAAGTTGTCGAAAAGTCAGCCGGGGGAAATATTGTGTTTTAATTAACCAAAGGACTTTAGTTAACCGATAATACCTTTATAAGAATTAACCTAATTTATTAGCCTAGCAGCGTTAAAGCTAAGTTCGGCGCTTGCTTAGCTTGAGCTAAAATAGTGGTACTGACTTGCTGCAGTATTTGTTGTTTGAGCATTTGAGTGGTTTCTTTGGCGTAGTCTGTATCTTTGATTCGACTGTTTGATGCCCCCAAGTTCTCATGAACATTTTCAAGGTTAATAATCGCATGGTCAAAGCGGTTTTGCATCGCCCCGAGTTCAGAACGGTGACTATCAACATACTTCATCGCT
Organism: Vibrio sp. 10N.247.310.24; assembly: GCF_041467175.1. Classification (NCBI taxonomy): domain Bacteria; kingdom Pseudomonadati; phylum Pseudomonadota; class Gammaproteobacteria; order Vibrionales; family Vibrionaceae; genus Vibrio; species Vibrio sp. 10N.247.310.24. The sequence continues at coordinate 21,278 of NZ_JBFSUD010000074.1, read as the reverse complement.
GTATCCAAAATAGACACGGCGCGCTGTGCTCCACCAACATCAGTGACATTAATATCATCGACTGACTCGTAATAACCCGCCGACATCGAAAGCTCACTGGCTAACGAGCCTGAGAAAGAGATCGTGCCTGCCGTGTCTTCGCCTGACATATAGATCTGAAGCTGCCCATCATCATTGACGGAAGCCGAAACCAGATCCGTTTGACCATTGATATAAGTCGCTAGCTCTTCAATGTCATCGCCCGCTTTGGCATTAATGTTGATCTCTTGAGGCTGGCCAAAACGATCGGTAAACGCCATCGTCATATCTGTCTGGTTAGATTTAACTTCCCACGAGTCACTTGCCATGCCATTGGCAACATAGCTAAAGCCGCCCATGTTGATATCATCGGTGCGCATGTTTTTCAAACCTATCTGCACCGCCTCACCAGAGCTGCCACCGATTTGAAATGACGAGCTACCAAAGCTGCCGTTAAGGAGCTTTTTCCCACCAAATGAAGTGGTTTCCGCAATTCGGTTTAGCTCATCATTTAAGGCGGTTACTTCTTCTTGAATAGCCGTCCTTTCCGATTGGCTATTCGAACCATTAGTCGCTTGCAGTGACAGGTCTCGCATGCGTTGCATGATATTTGTGGTTTCATTCATCGCCCCTTCTGCTGTCTGCATAATGGAGATACCGTCGTTAGCATTTCGAACCGCAACATCGATGCCGCTCATCTGTGCTTCTAATCGATTAGAGATTTGTAAGCCAGCAGCATCGTCTTTTGCACTATTAATACGACTCCCTGAAGCCAAGCGCTCCAAAGATTGGTTCAGCATGTTATTGGCATTAGATAGATTCCTCTGAGCCACTAATGCTGAAACATTCGTATTAACAGTTATAGCCATAGACCTTCACTTACAAAAAGATGAATAAAACTTACGATTGCTCTTGTATCGACCTATTTATATAAAACTTTAAAAAAAAGGAGCCATGAGGCTCCCTTTGTTTATTCTATTTGAGTGCACTTACTTAATCGTTAGTGCACTCAACATCTCAGCTGAAGGAGCAAAGTAGTAAGCGCCAGTAACGGCTTTAGTAAAGCGAAGCAGTTGGTCTGTTTTGCCATCTGTTTCGCCGTACATACTCTCTAGCATCGCATCGAAATTATGACGAACATTACAGTAAGCGATGAACAGTAAACCGTGATCGCCTGTTGCTGTGCCGTAAGGTAGGCTATGACGAACAATTTTAAGGCCCTTGCCTTCTTCTTTGATATCCACACGACCAACGTGAGACGCCGCTGGAACATCGTCTAGCTCGATCGAATCTGGCTTGGTACGGCCAACCACTTTCTCTTGTGCCGATACGTTTAATCTATTCCAAGCTGGCAGGTTATGCACAAAACGCTGCACCATTACGTAGCTACCACCTGCGAATTCACCTTCAGGCACAATCGCCACTTCAGCACGCTGCGCGTCTTTCGGGTTTTCAGTGCCATCAACGAAATCAGTCATGTCACGTGAGTCTAGGAAACGGTAACCGTAAGTTTCATCTACTACTTCAACGTCTGCCGCTACTTCAGATAGCAATTTACGTAGGATGAAGAAGTGTAGGTCATGTCGGTTTGAATGACAGTGAATCAGAACATCAGACAGTGTGCTCGGTGCTGTGATATCACCTTCACCAAGCGTAGGAAAATCAATTAGATCAGAGGGAGCAGCTTGCTCGAACTTATCCCAAAAAGCTTTTGAGAACGCTACCGACGCCGTTAGGTTCGCATCAGGTTGAGTTTGGTTTAGCTCGTCGATTAGAGTCGGAAGCTTTTGAATTTCTGCTAGTACATTAGCAGTATTAGCGTTCACTTTAAGTTGAACGTAAAGAGCGAAAGGCCCAGCTTCAGGCAAAATAGCACTTTGAACGTTAGGCTGCTCATTTGAAACATTAAGCATAGATTATTCCTTCCAGTTTTAGCTTCTAAGTATAATTGTGAATGGTACAAATGTTTTGATGAGAATCAGTCTTCGTGCTCAACCACTTTAAAGCAATCCCTAGCGGCATGGCTATTGGTTAAATAAAGCGCTAACCAGAGGAGCAATAATAGGGTGATAGCATTTGACCAACGGAACCATCCGTTATCCAAATAGATTAGATAAATTGTGTGGGAGCCCTGTGCCAAGATAGCTATCATGGTAACCCAACGCCCCCATGACACGACTTTGTTAAGGCGCTTTCTATCTGGAGATCTTAGTCCAAACAACCACATCAATAACAAACTAGGGACACTCAACGCAATCCCGACATAAAACATCTGGTGGTCTGGATAGATGGTCTCAAGAATATCCGTTCCCGACTCTCGGCTTGCGCCCGCAACAATGAAAACGACCAAAGCTTTCGCAAGAAACAGCCAACCTAACCATAATAAGATTGGGGCTTTCAAAAAGCCGTGTTTATCGTATTGTTCTATGGAGTACCGCACAACTCTCACTTTCACTTGTTTTCAAACCAACACTTTAACGCAAATCATTCATACTTAACTAGGTTTGCGTTATCTTATTGGTTAATCCGTTTTAATTGTCGAACTCAGTATGAAAAAGAAAACTAATACACCGTCTGTTGAATCTCAACAAGAAGCACTGAAGATAGCCAAAGCGACGCAAAAGCCAGCTCAAACCAAAGAACAAACAAAATTAATTGCTCAAGGTATCGAAAAAGGCATCGCACTTTACAAGAAACAGCAAAAAGAACGCAGCCGCCAAGCCGATAAAGCAAGAAAACGCGTACAGAAAGAGAAGCAAACTCAACAAACTAATCTAGACGAAGAGAGCAATGTAGACACAATTGTTGAAACAACATCAAATCACGCCAGCAAATTGCCGTGGTTACTATTGATCGCAAGCTGGGTAGGTTTCGCGATTTATTTGATGAAATAGCAGGATAAATGTATGAAAAAGGAATTAGTCGCTTTAGCTATGACAGGCATATTAGTCGGGTGCACGACACCGACAACAGTCCCACATAGCAAATCTGACCAAGTACAAATGGATTACCACGGACTGATTGATATCAACGAGTGCGAATATAAAGGGGAAGTCACCGGCAGCGAAGGCCACTGGTATAGTTATCTGTTTTACCCGAACGACACTCTGATTCAAGGCGCAATGAATGAGCTAAAGTCCAATGCTATTGGATTAGGTGCGGACACCGTAATTTTCACACTTCCCCAAGATTTTGCGACTTCCGTAACCATGTTGGGCACCGCTTATCGGTGTCGCTAATTCGACTTATCGCTAATCGGTAAGGAATAGAAAGAAGAAAGCCAGCTTTCGCTGGCTTATGCACTAAATCCAAGGCTTGTTGCTATATCGCCTTTACGCTGGATAACCCATTGACTGTCAAATGGCCCCCAGTCGGATAATTGGTAATAGCCATCATTATGACGTCGCCCATCTTGAACAAACATAAGTTCAATACCGATCCCCGGTAACGCCTTGAGTACATCTTGAATAGTACGACGAGGCCACCCCGTTTTTTCGATGAGTTTAGGCACATTTGGCCTATCAAGGCTTTCCACTAACAATGCTAAATATAGCCGCCTTGCAAAAACAGGACTCAACTCCATTGACACCTCCTATATATGTGCAACTCAATTATTTCTTTTTTTGCTGACAACATGTTGAGGCTGATCAATAAGTCTCCAATAGTGACATTTTCTTACTGTTTTTTTTCACTCTATGAAATATTCCTCACTCTATTTTGTCTGAATTGCCGCTTCCTGATAGGATTCAACTCATAACAACGAAATAAAATCACCCAAAGGAAGAATAATGACTATCACTATGTTTGGCATTCCGAATTGCGACACCATCAAAAAAGCAAAAAAATGGCTAGAAGCTGAAGGTATCGAGTTCGAATTTCACGATTATCGCAAACAAGGCATCACTGAAGAATTAGTAACAAGCTTCTGTTCAGAGCTTGGTTGGGAGCTTGTGCTAAACAAACGTGGTACGACTTACCGCCAACTTTCTCAAGAGCAAAAAGACACGCTAACGGAAGAAAAAGCAGTGGCTCTGCTTGTTGAACAACCGGCAATGATTAAGCGTCCAATATTGAAAGTAGAGGATAAGCTTCACATCGGATTTAAAGCCGACCAATACGCGGCTATTTTTGCTTAGAGCGTATTGTTTACATAGACAGACAACGGACGTTGATCATTGAATCTGCGCCCTAAAAATTAATGACTAGACGTTTAATTTAAACAAGGAACTCAAGGATGACAGACAGCCCAACTTTGGCTCTGGCAAAAGACCTAATCAGCCGTCAATCGGTAACACCAGAAGATGCAGGCTGCCAAGACCTGATGATTGAACGCTTAAAAGCGCTAGGTTTCGAAATCGAAGTGATGGTATTTGAAGATACGACAAACTTTTGGGCTCGCCGTGGTACAGAAGCGCCTCTATTTGCCTTTGCTGGCCACACTGATGTTGTACCTGCTGGCCCAATTGAGCAGTGGAACACTAAACCATTCGAACCGACTATCGTAGATGGCTTCCTGCACGGTCGCGGCGCGGCAGATATGAAAGGTTCTCTAGCTTCAATGATCGTTGCTGTAGAACAATTCATCGCTAAACACCCTGATCACACAGGCTCAATCGGTTTCCTTATCACGTCAGATGAAGAAGGCCCGTTCATCAACGGGACAGTGCGCGTTGTCGAAGCATTGATGGCTCGTGGCGAGAACATCGACATGTGTATTGTGGGTGAACCATCAAGTACTGAGTACGTCGGTGATGTCGTGAAAAACGGCCGTCGTGGCTCTATCACTGGCGACCTAACGATTAAAGGCACACAAGGTCATGTTGCCTACCCTCACCTAGCGAACAACCCAGTACACAGTTCTCTGCTTGCAATCAACGAGTTGGCAACGACTGAGTGGGATAAAGGTAATGACTACTTCCCACCAACCAGTTTCCAAATCCCTAATGTAAGCGCAGGTACGGGTGCTTCAAACGTGATTCCTGGCGAGTTTAATGTTCAGTTTAACCTGCGTTTTAGCACAGAGTTAAGCAACGACATCATCGTTGAAAGAATCACAAATACACTCGACAAGTACGATTTCGAATACGATTTAAAATGGACATTCAATGGCGACCCGTTCTTAACCGACGCAGGCTCGTTGCTTGATGCTATTGTCGATGCAGTAGGTCACGTGAATGATGTTAAGCCGGCACTGCTTACCACAGGTGGTACATCAGACGGACGCTTTATTGCGCGCATGAAAGGACAAGTGGTAGAACTAGGCCCTGTTAATGCAACCATTCACAAGGTTAACGAGTGCGTGAAAGTGGCTGATTTAGAGAAACTAACTAACATGTACGAAAGAACATTAGTGAACCTGTTCGCTAAGTAGTTTTTTCATCAGCGATTCATAGCATCTAATTATTGAGAGACACGTTATGACACCAGAGCAGCTAACCGGACAATCAGATTCTCATCTAGAACCTAGCCTCATTGGCAGTAAAACCTTCTTGGTTCACAGTGAGGTCAAAGATGACTTAAACGATTTGATTGAAGCTGCTCAACTCGCGGGCTTCAAAATGGAGATTGCCAGTGGCTTTCGCGACTATGAAAGGCAATCTCTGATTTGGAACCGCAAGTTTTCTGGTGAAGCACCGATATTAGACTCAGAAAGCCAACCACTTGATGCTTCAACACTCAGTGAACATCAAAAGTTGTCGGCGATTCTTAGGTGGTCTGCGCTTCCCGGAGCGAGTCGTCACCATTGGGGTTGTGACTTTGATGTCTTTGCTCGTAATCACTTACCTGAGGGGACTCAGCTACAACTGGAACCATGGGAATACCTCACTGGCCACCAGCAAGTGTTTTACCAATGGCTGTCTGCCAACGCATCTCAGTTTGGATTCTTCTTTCCTTACAGCCAAGACCTTGGTGGTGTGGCGATAGAACCTTGGCATATAAGCCACCGTAAAATTTCACAGTTGTGTTTATCACAGTTATCTCCCACTTTACTTGGCAAGCAACTCCAATCTAAGCCAATATTAGGGTATGAAATTATTGCGGAGCAGCTAGACGAGATCTATGCGCGCTTCGTGGCGAATATCAGTCATTAGGAGCGCTTATGTTAGAGTGGCTTACAAACCCTTGGGTCATCATCATCATCGTGGTTAGCGTTGTGGTGGGTAATATTGCTGCGCTCAAACAGACCGCTAATATGGATCTGACAGGTCGTAACAAAACAGAAAAAGACTTAGACAAGCTCAATCAATTGGATAAACAGAACCAAGAGAAAGCTCAAAAAGATGAGTCGACTGACAGCAAAAACATTTAGCTTAACGCCCTTAATGCGCTAGCCCCAACAAGTCAGGTGCGTGTGACTCCTTGTTAGCGAAATGACAACATAAATTGACAACACGCACATAAAACACTGACTAACAAACATAAAAAAGAGGACATTGTATGTCCTCTTTTTTTTCTTCTAAATTTGCTCAGTGCTTATTCAGATTTTGCTTCTTTCTTGTCTTTGGTTTGGTCTGCAACGTGTGCTAATACCGGTACCATTGACTTAAGTAGCTCTTCTTCTACAGGCTTACCTGTTGCATCCGTTACGTTAATCGATGTACGGTTGCCAAGATCACCAAACAAGAAGGTGTAAGTACCTGGCGCTAAGTCAATAGGCTGTAGGCCAATCTCTTCCCAGAATTCATCATCTGGCGCGGCATACTTAGCTTTCACTGTACCTTGAGACTGGTTACGCTCTTCAAGTTCGAAGCCCATCGTCGGTAGCAAGGTAGGTAGACGTTGCCACAATACATTGTATGGTGTGCGAGCAATGATCACAGGGAAACCACTGCGGTCCGACCCCATTGAAATAGGAATACGTTTCACCAACTCTTGTGCTTTCAGTGCCGCTTCAGCACGAAGGTTGGCATCGTATTTAGCCATCACTAGATTCGTTAAGAACGCGTTGTAACGCTCTTTATTGGTTGCCGATACTGGTTTCTCTTCAGAACCTTCACGCCAATCAATCAGGTTAATCTTGAAGCCATGGCGATTGTTCGCTTGGAAACGAGAGATAGAGTAGCGGCTACCAATCTCGACTTCTTCATCTTCAGAAACCCACCTAACCCAATCAGTCTCAATGTCATTTTCTGACTGTTCACGAATGCCGATATTACGCTGGGTCAGCATATCTACAGCCGTTTGCCATACTCGGTCAGCCTCTTCAGCACGAAGGAGCCATAACGTCACTTCACCATTTTGACGCTCAGTACGAGCACCTGGGATCAGTTCAAGAACCTGTTGAGGAGGACGAATATCCACTTGACGACCGGTACCACCACTGAATTCACCGCTTGGGATATCAAAGTTTGGGTAAAACTGAGGCTGAGCATCTTCAGGCAATTGCCATTGTGAAAACTCAGGTGTTTCTAAGTATTCAAAATCATCTTTGGCTTGGCGACGTTGAGTCGGGCTGCCAGAACATGCTGTAAGAACGAAAACAGCCAGTGAACCGATCACTAGCTGGTGAGAATACTTCATTTATACTCCTAAATGCCGAAGGTTCGCTTCGGCATTGCTTTATACGTTTTTAGTAAATGCACGCTTCAGTCATTGCTTGAGCAACAACAGGTTGAGCTGGTTTTGACAGTTCAGTCAGTGGTAGACGTAAGCCACCTTCAGCAATCAGACCCATTTTGTGAACCGCCCATTTTACGGGAATAGGGTTAGACTCAACGAACAAATTCTTATGTAGAGGCATCAAACGCTCATTGATCGCTTCAGCTTCCTCAAACTTGCCTTCCTTCGCTAGCTTGAACATAGTCGCCATATCAGCAGCTGCAACATTGTTCGTTACAGAGATCACGCCATCGCCACCACGCTTAACAAATTCAAGACCTGTTAAGTCATCACCACTTAGTAAGATAAAGTCTTCGCCACAAAGTTCACGGTGAATTGCAATTCTTTCAAGATCACCCGTCGCATCTTTAAGTGCAACGATGTTTTCGATCTCGGCAAGACGAGCAACCGTTTCTGGCAACAAGTCTACCGCAGTGCGACCAGGTACATTGTAAAGGATCTGTGGAACGTCACTGACTTCAGCAATTGCTTTGTAATGTTGGTACAAACCTTCTTGAGTCGGTTTGTTGTAGTACGGTGTTACACTCAGGCAACCAGCAATACCAGAACCATTGAGCAAACGGCTGAAAAGTACAGATTCGTGAGTTGCGTTTGCACCCGTACCAGCAATAACAGGAATACGGCCATCAGCAAATTCAACGACCTTATTGACGACTTTGACATGCTCTTCAATAGTGAGTGTTGAAGACTCACCAGTTGTGCCAACCGCAACCAGACCATCACTACCTGCTGCAACATGGTGATCAACTAACTTTTTAAGGCTGTCGAAATCCACTTCACCATCTGTATTAAATGGTGTAACTAGCGCAACGATACTTCCTGAAAACATGTCTATCTCCCTTAATTTATTCTTTTTGCATGTTACTGTAAGCCAATCAATAAACACAAGACATTAAAGTGGCTTACCAGCAACATCTGCAGTAAATATTGTCGTATGTTTGAGGTAAAACGACTTATAACCGCGTTCGACCTAGAATTTGGGTAACCTACACTCAATCTAGCGAATAGCTCAGCACTCGATGTCAGTAACAAGTAAGTAATGCTCTCACACCACTCTTTGAATTTTGAACACTCTAAATATTCCTATTACTTGTTACATATTTGAAGCAAAGTGCCTCATAAAAGCCCCAAGCACACACTTATTCCTCTAGCTAACTGTGCTAACATGCATGAATCAATGGAATATAAGAGACGTGATTTTATGACTCAACATCTAGTAATCACAGCTGTGGGCACAGATCGCCCAGGTGTATGCAACCAAGTGGTTCATTTAGTCACCCAATCAGGCTGTAACATTATTGATAGCCGTATCGCTCTATTTGGCGAAGAATTTACGCTTATCATGCTGCTGTCTGGAAAGGCAAACAACATCACCCGCGTTGAAACCACCCTGCCCTTGCTTGGACAAGAGCACGACTTGATTACGATTATGAAGCGAACCTCAACTCATGATGTTATTGAGAACTCTTACACAGTAGAGGTGTTCGTTGAGTCAGACGATAAAATCGGCCTTACCGAGCAGTTTACCCAGTTCTTCGCAGACCGAAACATCGGCCTCGATTCGTTAAGTGCGCGAACCATCAATAAATCTAAAGTTCAGCTCGATAACGACCAATTCCATATCTCTATTACCGCTTCTGTGCAATCAGAATGTAATTTGATGCAGCTACAAGAAGAATTTGACGCGCTGTGTCAGAGCCTATCCGTACAAGGCTCGCTCAACTTTATCAAAAACAGTTTTTAAAAAGGAAATATCATGAATACGCTAACGGCTGGTGTTCCAGCACCTGCTTTTTCTCTTCCTGATCAAGATGGCAATATCGTATCTCTTGGTGACTTCAAAGGTAAAAAAGTCCTGTTCTATTTTTACCCAAAAGCAATGACTCCAGGTTGTATTGTGCAAGCTGAAGGCCTGCGTGATATCAAAGCACAGCTTGATGACCTAAATGTGGTTGTTCTAGGTGTGAGTGTTGATCCAGTAAAACGCCTACCAAATTTCGTCGAGAAGAAATCTCTAAACTTCACACTGCTATCTGATGAAGACCACAGCGTTGCTGAACAGTTTGGCGTTTGGGGAGAGAAGAAATTCACCCCTGAATAATTTTAATGACAGAAAACCTTGACTATTTTTTATGACAAATCTATCTTTGATATGTAGGTAACATATTGAGGGTTGTTTTGTGATAGAAACACATGAGGAAAAACATTCTGATATTTATGACGACTTCCGTTTACTATCCATTGAGGTAGATACGTTAGCAAAACTAAAAGTATCAGAGAGCGTCAGTATTGAAACTGGAATGGTGACTTATTCCCCTTACCTTTCCCCTTCTAATCTAGAATCACGCCTAAAGAAAACAGATATTATCATTGCGCCCGATGGGAAGGTTGTTTACCCACAATCTCTTTACCTTGTATCTAAACTACGTGGTGAAGAGGCAATCAAGGATACTGACTCAATTGCAAAGGGCTTACTGGCTTTTACTCGTTACTTAGATTCCACCCATCAGCCCCAACTTGACGAAAACGATAATCAAATACCACCTGAATATTTAACTTATAAAACATTATCGAAGTATGAAGAAGAAGGTGCACCTTGGCGCTTTGCTGAACACCTTTTAGCTAACTGTCGCTCTAAAAAAAATGCAACTGGTAACGAAGCGTATTCGCTTAACTCTGCAAAAAGCTATATGGGTGCTGTCATTGGTTTTTATAAATGGATGCAAAAATACGGTTACATCAAGAATGACAATGACCATATATTGACACACTTTAGCAAAGTGGAAGGTTACGAAGGTATCAATCAACACGACGTGCTTGGTCATACCCAGTCTGGCGCAAAGCGACTCTATGAAGTATCAAACATCATGAAGATGTTTCCCAAAAGCGATCAAACACCTACGTATAAAAAGTTGAAACCTATGCCGTTCGATCATAAGGAGCTGTTCTATCAACATCTAGATATATTACCAAAGACCATTTCCTTGATGCTTAAATTATGCGTGGAGACAGGAGCAAGAGTTGATGAAGCTACCCATTTCCCTGCTCGTAATATTGGTGACAAGGATTGCAGTGGACTAGAGGTGGTGCCAGTACACATCACACACACCAAAGGTAGTAAGCCACGCACCATTGAAATCCCTATCGCACTATATGAAGAATTAGAGCAATACAAAGAAAGTAGCCAGCGGCAAAAGAACCTAATTCGACGAAAAGAGCTGATTGATTCTAAAAAAGAACAAGATACTACTGAGTACCTTTTTGTCTCCAACAAAGGGCGACCATATACAGAAAATACTCTAGAAGTGCATTTTGGGGTGCTGAGACAGCACATTCGAGCAATAGAGACGAGCTGGTACTATCGAATTCATGATTTGCGTTCGACTTACGCCACACATTGGCTTTGGAATGAGTCTCAGAAACGACAGGTTGTTTATGATTCTTTGATGGGTGAATTAGCAGATCTAATGGGACATGAAAGCACATCAACTACAGAAAAATACATTAAGTTCATGAATAAATTCGATGTCCAATTAAGAGTCGCAAGGAATAAAAACCGCAAGATAAACGGAGGGTGGTAGCATGGCAAAAAGCCCACTTTCTAAAAACTCAAAGACAGTAAAGCATATTAGAAATAACAAAAATGTCACTGCGTTACACCTCACTATTCCCTATAAGGGTTCCAAAAGCAGGACAGTAACCGACTTTGATGTATCACACTTATTACACGTTGGTGCAAATAGTTATAATGACAAAATCAAAAGCCGTACTTCTTATTTGAGAAGCTTTTGCAAACAAGCCCATAAGTATTTTGATAATGGAAAGTCTGCAAGAACCGTCACTGGAAATTACGAGACATTACGAGCTTACATTGCCTTTTGCGACGCTTTAAGCGTTGACCCTTTTAGCGAAGTTGGCTATTTGAAATACGCGGGAAATGATGGTGAATTAAGAAATCGCATTAAAATGTACCACCCATCAAAAAAGCTCTGGGAAATGAATCACGGTGATAGGTTAGGCATCAAAGAAGTCTCAGCATCGATTATCACTTCATCTCTTCGCACAGCACTTGTATGGTGCGGACTCCCCTCAGAATTATGGGCAACCCAGCACCGAGGGTTTACTGGCGAAAGAACGCCATACAAAGGCTACTCAAGTTTTGAAGAAAAAACACTTGTAACACGGTTGAGTGAGTTATTTTTCACCTTAGCTCCGCAGCTCATTGCAGCTAAAGAAAAAAATCTAGCCCTGCCTGACGAACTTCCTGTCGTTATTGATTTCGAGGGACACCAAGAAGTAATTTCAATTCAAACCGCTTTAAAAACTCAAACACATGGTCAAAGCAAAAATGGGGCGTCTGTAAAACCTTCCGCTGCGTTTAATCTAACGATGGGAGCGGCCTATCACTTGATATGTTTTTTTACCTCATTGAACGATAGCGACGTACAAAGCATTGCCCATCCAGTTACGATTCATACTAGTGAGCGGGATAAAAGCTTACAGGTAGTCAAAGTGTCGAGCTTTAAAGCACGAGCAAACAAAGAGGTAGACGCTGTTTTTACCAATGAGAGCTTCGATGTTGATAAGCGTGATGGAGTAAAATTCATTAAAACCCTTGAGGCACTTTCAGCACTATACGGCGGTGACGCAGAAGGTTCAGAGTTACTATTCACTCTTAATAACCAAGGAGAGAAAAACGGCTCCTTTCATGTAAACGAAATAAACAAACATTTAGTAGTGGAGTTAAACCTACTCTCACCCACTCGGAAATCCTGCCTTCCTTGGTTTAAAGAGCTATTTTATAGCTATCGAAACCAACATGTTATCGAGTTAACCAAAGAAACTAATGAACTTGGTAGAGTCAGCATAAGTAAAGTAGCTCGCCCTTGCTCAAAAGCAAGCTCAACACATGGCGCAACTAATGCCGCCTATTGCATTTTATCGTGCTACACAGACTTGTCACTCAAGGGCATTTTACTACCACTTATTTATTCAGAGAAAAATTCCGATGGCAAAATCCGTGTTTCGTTCAATTACCGAAATGGTGACAGTCATAGCTTCTCTATTTCTGCTGCGAATAAGCGTGTTATCCAAGATATTGAACAGTTCGCCACAGAGTTGGCAGATAAGCAAAAATCTAAAAATCATGAGCGATTGTTGCTCAAACGAGGCAATAGCAAACAAGCTCCTAGGGACTGGGATGGAGTTACCCCTATTTCGTCCAACCTAATGAATACGTGGTCAGTTGAATCAGGTGAATACTTCATTTCACTCCAATCGAGCCGCTGGCGAGAAATGACCAGTAACCAAGTATATTCCAACAGCGGTAAAAGTGGGGTTCAGAGTGTCCTTCAAAACCTGCTTTCGACCATTGACAAACATTATGTTAATGGTGATCCGACTCTCAACAAAATAATCATCTCACAAGCTATACAAGTCATAGAACATTTAAATGACAACTCGACCTTAGAGCAAGCTAAATCTGCGATTGCAGCCAAGCTTGGTATTACCATGCTTGCGCATGAAGAATGGGAAAAGAAACAAGAAGAAAAATCAAAAACCAACCCAAATGGCATTTATTGTAATGGTGAGCAAAGTATTGAAGGACGCAAAAGTACGCAGCGAAAAACCAATAATGCAATGAAATTACCATTGCCATGCACTGAATATGATATGTGCCATAAATGCCAATCGGCCAAAGCCGTCGATGAGGTTCAATCTATCTATAAACTTATTTCTTTCATTGACGTGTTGAAAGAATCCTTAAACCAGTACCCCAATGCGAAAGAGGAAGTCCACGAAAAAATCAAAGCTTTTGAGTTCACTCTGGACGGAGCAAGTAAGAAGGTATACGAAGGTGCCATGGCATTATTTTTGAAAAACGGGCGTCACCCTAGAGTATCAACTGACCATGCTATTTTAGGTTTACACCGATAATGAGGAGCTAGCCATGATAAAGCTACCTAACGTAGACAGACAAAGTGCCATTGTAAAGGCGCAAAACAATGTTGGAATCTACACAAATTACCTGAATGACGTATTAAGGCCTGCAATAAAGAGGGGGAAGTTGGATGAGCTTGAAGTACTAGATATTGGATTTAGCGTCACTGGCGAATCGCTGGGTAAAATTGGGGACAATGCCGCATGGCGAAAACTTCAAGGCTTCTTTGAGCCAAATGCTACCCAAACATCCACTATAGACTTCACGCTTAATGGAAAAGTGATGGAGCGTAACCTCAGGATTCAACTGATAACGCTTGCTTTAAAGATGATGTGGTTATCGTCCAAAGATTACTCCTTTCTTTCCATCTACAAGACTGTCGTTATCTTAAAGAAATTCGTTCCCGCCCTTTTAAGTGAAGGTTACAACAGCTTTGAGTTTTTAAGTTTTGACCTATTAGAGTCTTGGGTGTTGAGCGACTTCACTGATATCGACTTCGAGCGAGATACAACCTATATAGCTCTCAACAAGCTGCGATCTGAGGCAAAAGGCCTATCGTTTGAGATTAACTTTGAAAAGAAATTAGCGGCATCCGATTTTGGTTTAGCTCTTAAAGAAACTGAGCAATATACAGTTATACCACAGAGATTATATTGTTTAGGACTTCAAAAATCAGAAGCATTAGTTAACGAGATATACCCAATTCGCGATCAACTAAGCAAGCTAGCCGATTACATTACTACCTATTATGACAAAGCCTATCAAGAGTATGCAAAGTACCTTATCAGCGATGAGGCAATATTAAAAAATGGCGGGCTTAAGTGGTATTTAACTAAGACAGATAAAGGTAATAAAAAAAGAACAACTGACTTTCAAGCTGATTTTCTCGCACTAAGTAATCCGACACAAACAATGGCCCTTGAGTTGCTATACAGGCACAAGCCCGTAATACGCCTTGAATACGCCGACAACTTCCATCCAGATAGAACATTGAAGGTTGGTAACAGAGTAGTTATAGGGCTTAAAGAGGCACGATCATTATTTAAACAACTCAACGGCGTTTGCCTATGGGCGTTAATGTCTAGAACGGGAATGCGTATTGATGAAATCTTTCACCTACATACGACAAATGGGTGTTCAGAAGAAACTATATCCAAGCAAATCATTCATATTATTCATGCAGACCTGTCAAAAACGGTCAAAGGCTCCCAATCAAAGCAAGATGAGTTTGTGACTACAGAGGTCGGAAAAAAGGCTTACGAGATTCTACAAGCGCTACATTCACCACTTAGAAAGCGTTATTCTGATAGCAAAACGTTTTTCCATAAGGTAACGGAGGACTATGCAGCTATTACTAAAGACCAACTTGGAAAGCATATTGCGAGTTGGTTTGAAGGCACATTGGCAGAAAAACTTGTGTTAACCAATGACGATGTAATTGACTTGAAGATTTCCGACCCTAACCTTTCGTTTAATGTGGGTGACGACTATGAGTTCTCAGGACACCAGCTTCGCCGTTCGTTTGCTTACTACCTTATCGGCTTCGAGCTTTGCGCGTTTCCACAACTCAAGCAACAGTTCAGCCACGTATCAATGGCGATGACAAGGCATTATGCTAAGAATGCCAGTAAATTCCAGAAAATCAGAAAGCAAAAACAAAGCTTGGCTTGCGCTATTGATGATGAAAGGGTTGATAAAAAAGCTCAGATCTACCTAAAAATCTATAAGAAGCTGGCGAATAAAGAACGCGTTGCTGGAGGTAAAGGTAAAGAGTTCACCAAAAACATGATGAAGGCTGAACGCAACCTGTTCAAAGATAAAGTCGATGACGACATGCTATCGCTCAATTACTGGAAAAAACAAATCCGAGATCAAAAACGTCACATCCATGCAGTAGCCCCTGGCGTTTACTGCACTTCAACAAGTTGCAGCCTGCGCACACAGGTCAGCCTTTTAGAATGTGTGGACTGTAAAAACGACTACATTGTAGATGCTGTTTTTGCGGAGGCTAAACGCAAAGAAGCTGAAATCAATATGTTATGGGATATTGAGCATGATGAGTTAACGCCTCAAACAGCAAGTGAAGCATATATCAAAATCACCGCTGCCGAGCGAATTATGAATGACTTAGATATAGCTTATGAACCTGTTGAAATGCCACATGAAGTAAAGGAACTTCTAATACCTTTCGGAGTAACTGCGTAATGACACAAGCTACTAAAAACAAGCTAATAAGAGCCCTAGAACGACTGTTAGAGAGTAAACCTGAAAACCGCGAGCTCAGAAAAAAAAACCGAGAAGGCAAGCTAAAAATCAACAATAGTACCGTAGAGAAAGAAGCAGGGCTTTCTGTTGGATCACTGCGCAGGCATGAGGATGTTCAAGCTATGGTGAAGAGTAAATCACTCGAAGCTCGCGTGGCTCAGGATGACTCAAACCAATCACCTATTGATGTATTACAAGCGGAAGTGAAACAACTGAAAAACGATAAAACTCAAGCAAATAAAAAGAAAAAAGAGTATCTAGATCTCGCTAGATGCCATGAGCAAGCATTAGCTATACAAGCTGCTAGTCACTTAAAGATGGTTGAAGAGCTTATGGGTATGTTACATGAAAGTGAGCGTGAAAAAGCGATGGACAAGGTAGTCAAAGCAAGGCCAGATAATCTTATCAAAGGAGATTTTAGATAAAAGCATCCTGTATAGTGTAATCACTAGACAGGACAGATAGTTATTGATAAAAATGAACACTCTAACGAAATAAAAATGCACTAAAAAGGATAGAGTGAAGAACTCAACGACACATAACATTAATTTAGAAAGTAAGGATTAAACCGATGATAATCGAAGCTGGACAAACTGCACCAGATTTTACTCTGAATGATCAAGACAATAACCCAGTGACGCTCTCTGAGCTTCAAGGAAAGAAGGTACTGCTCTATTTCTACCCACGAGCTTCAACTCCTGGCTGCACCGTTCAGGCTCAAGGACTGCGTGACACTAAAGCTGAATTAGATGCCCACAATGTTGTTGTGCTTGGTTTAAGCCCAGACACCCCGAAAAAACTGACGAACTTTATCAACAAGCAAGAGCTGAACTTCACTCTGCTAGCCGATGAAGAACACAAAGTATGTGAGAAGTACGGTGTTTGGCAACTAAAGAAGTTCATGGGTCGTGAAAACATGGGCGTTGTAAGAACAAGTTTCCTGATTGATGAGTCGGGCAACATTGAGCATGTATTTAACAAGTTCAAGACCAAAGATCACCATGAGGTCGTGTTGGACTACCTAAACAGCAAATAACCTTCTATGAGCTACTAACTATCTACTTTGGGAGCAGACATGATTGGCTACATTCGAGTATCAGATTCACGGAAAGCAGATGGCGAATCTCAAAGAGAAGCTATCAAGGCATACGCTAATAAACGTGGCATATTCATATCTGATTGGATTGAAGAGCATGTATCTGCTTCCAAGACAGAACTGAGTGATAGAAAACTATCTTCACTTATAGCTTCACAACAAAGCATCATCGTATCAGACATCACTCGACTTGGGCGCAGTAAAGTTATGGAACTGGTCGGTGCTATAGGTCAAATTGCCTCATACGGTGAACTACATTTGGCATACAACGACACCCTCATAAACGCAAAGAACGCCGACAATGCAGAAATCATTTTCACCGTTATAGGGGAATCTTTTGCTAGTGCTGTAGAGGCTCAGAAGCGCTCTGAGAGGGCTAAAGCAGGCCACGCTAAACGTAAGGCTAAAGGCTTACCATCTGGTCGTCAAAAAGGACAAAAAGTTAAATCAAAACTTGATGAGCACACCGCCTATATATTGAACCTTATTGATAACAATACCTCCAAAGCTGGAATTCTAAGAAAGCTAAAAGAGCGTGGCGTATCGATTTCCCGAAGTCGGTTTTACTCTTGGTTAGAAGCCCGTGGACTTCATAACAAGAAAGCTGAATTTCAGGCTGACATGTTCTTAGAGCAAGTATAGATTATTTTAAGCACCCCACTTGCAGCCCCATTTCTTTTAATTATGCTTTCCCCACTGGCATCCTTATTCTGACGTTTTTCCCAAATGGGTGTTTTATTCTGACGTTTTTCCCAAATGGGCGTTTTATTCTGACGTTTTTCTCAATTTCGAACTGAGAACTTACAGTGAGACAGAAGTGGCTTAGAGCCACAAATCTAAAATGTTTATGTCCAAAATCGGGCCAGAACGATCACTACTAGCACGCCTTTTCTGCTCAGGTTCATCAGAAACGATAATCAATAAACTACTGTTCAGCCCAAATTATTCGAATCCAAGTTAAGGGTGTTATAGTGATATACCTGTGGCGTACGATTTTTTTGGAGTTAGGTGTGTATACAGAGCTTGAGTATAAGGAAAGGAACTCGGCAACTCATACAGTTAGGTTGTTATCACCAATGGGGTTATACCCTAATGAATCAGTAATAATCGGCAATTCAATAGCCTATTTTGGGAATGACATCAGCTTTGTAATTACTCCCCTTGATGATGTGGAGTCAAACTACTCGGAAGTAGCGTGGTTGAAGCTAAACGAAATTAGGCTTTTGTCCTCTATATTGTTGTCCATAGATGATGGAATGTTGCTATTGCATCCACACCCACATCTACATTACATAAAGATAAACAATGAAGTGAGCCCGTCAGATATTCTAGACCTTCTACGCTCACATTTGTTTCAAGCAATAGCTGTCCCTAACTCGCATCAAGACATACGAGGACACAAGTTTTTAGAACAAAACCCATATAACTATAATAGTTCGGTAGACCTGCCTATAGTAGGGGAACAGCGATACAGGCACAGAGATAACTGTATAAACTTAGAAGTGTTATTGAAACTGCATGCTCAGATAGACATAACGGATAAATTATTAATGAGGGCGTTGGCTACATTGTTACGTAGCTCATTGCTGATGTGCTATTCACACTTGCTGGAAGAGGCAATCAATTCAACTTTTATTTCTTTAGATGCTTCATTTTCAATGGTACAGCGAAGATTAAGAGCATTAGGAAATTCTAGTCCGTCTTCAAAAGATGCATCTGAATTTATTTCTAATGTATTTAATACAGACGGGCCTGAAAAATATTTCCAATGCTACTATGAGAGCCGCATTATGGCTTTTCACCCATCATCTCGGTTTGGGGAATTTGCTCACTCTCCTGTGTTTGCTGACGATTGCTATGATCTTTTCGACTCTTTAATATCGGTTTATAGGTATTTGGTTTGTAATGATATTCGCGACAAATCATTAAGATAACGAAAGGTTAAGGGAAATTTCAACGCTGGGCGTTAGTTGGTGCGAGGACATAATGAAAAAGAACAGTGGTATTACAAAATACAAGCTGAATAAACTCGCTACAGAGTCACTTAGAAACGTTTTAAGGTTACATTTCGATTCAGTTTTACTGTATAAAAATAAATCTTACCCGTCGGCTTTTCAACTGTCAGTTTTAGCTATTGAGGAGTTGTCCAAAGCTAATTGGATCGACCATTACATATTTTCGAGTGAAATGAATTGTGGTTATCCTGATGCTGACTTTGAACATGAATGGCTAAAATTGTTGTACTTACACCCCAAAAAGCAATGGAACTTTGTGGCTAGAGATCCGCAGTTTTTTTCTCCTAAATTCATCGAATTAATTCAAACTCGAAAGTTAGAGGAGAAAAAGCAAAATTCAATCTATGTTGGTTTGAAAAGGTTCAAAGGGAAAATTGATATCGAAAGCAGAGTGTCAACTCCTTGGAAAATTAAACAGGACGACGCAAAGCAAGTAATATCTCTTGTTAATGCTGAACTTTTACGTTATTGCCAAAGAATCGAAGATGATGAATTTTATTTCGAAGGCGCTCGTGAAATGGATGAGGTCTTTGACTATAAAATTTTCTCTAGGCTCCTTAGCTGGCCGCATAGAAGCGGTTTAATGAACGAGTCATGGGTGGCTAAAAATCGACAACGCAACTAAAGACCGTTCTGGTTTCAGGATACCTTATCTAATCTTTAATTGTTGAGTTAAAACTCTTGCACTAACACGTTTCAGTCCAGAACCTTCGTGTATTGAACTTTAGCCATAGAATTTTGTGATTACCGAGAGTCGTAACTCGCCTTTGCCCCAAAGCTTCTCAGACCAAATGAGTGGACGATCTAGCCATTACATCAAAAGACCAAGTTAATCTAATTCGTACTTTAATCTCATATACGGAGTTTTTCCGTAATTCATCCCTGCAAATATATGCAGATTCACACAACAGATTGATAACAGTTGAGTTTCATAATAAATAGCAGCAACATAGACGGAAAAAGTCCGTCTATAAAGAAAGCGTCAGCAGTTTTTAGGATAGTAATGTGGATAAATTTATTGAGTATATAGCTAAAGAATGGAGTGTGATTTCTCAAGCTCCTTTTACTTTTATTGTATTGGCAACGCTTATGTTTGCTTTAGCCTATTTCGCTGCAAACTGGAAATTCTCATCGATTATTGAGCAAGTTAAAGCATCCAATGAGACACTAAAAGAAAGACTTCACTTAAAATCAGAACAAGCAGAATCTTATAAAGATCGTGCTCTAAAATATGATGAGAAAGTCCAGCAAGTGGTCGATTCCGATGAATTGGCTTTAAAAGATAAAGCTCTGGAGGTTGTTAAAAATCTCCGTGAATTCATTGAAAGACATAAGCGTGAAGATGATCGAGTTTCTAATCAAGAGAGGTCTGCCATGCAGCAAGTACAAGATGAAGCATCTAGATCTGCGGCATGGCACAAGTATACAAACGAAACTATGCGCCTTTCTAGTGAGCGAAACGCAGAATATGAGAGGCGTTTTAAGGTTGATACCATGATGTTAAGAGATGAATTAAGGTCTCGTTTGCCTGATTACGAACCGTTAGAGCGTCATCATGACATGATGTATGAACATCCTACTAATTATTTCGGGTTTAATGATGTAGCAGCAGACTTGGAACGTATGTCAAAACTGCTAACAAAGCCATCAAATTGACGCGTTAAACTCGGCATTTTTGGTTTGGAGTTCAGTGCGCTTGGTGAGTGCATCGTGGCGCAACTTATGGCAAGCGTTATATTCTAGAGAGTGAAATAATGAGTGATGTAGTAATAGTTGGAACCAGTCATACAATTCAAAGAGATATGTCGCACTCAGGCTTCAAGTCTTATATTGAAGGGGTGATTTCTCAGTTTGGGATCAAAGTTATCGCAGAGGAAATCGATGTTGATTCAATACCTTCGCAATTGGCTGAAAAGCACAATCTTCAGTATATGAACATTGAGCCTAACCCAGCAGAAAGAACAGCATTAGGCATTCCTAGTTTGAACCAAATAGAGAATTCTATATTTATGGAGTTTGATGATTTTGATTCAAAAGAAGCACAAGTTGAATGTGAGAGAAGAAAGCAAGAAGCATATCGAAGTCGAGAGCAAGAGTGGCTAAAGCGTGTGAAATCTATTCAAGATAATCCAATGTTAGTAATTTGTGGAGCTAATCATTTTGAGTCATTTTCAGATCTATTGGAGCAATGTGGTTTATCTGTGACTAAACATTGCTCGCTTTGGGAATAGAGCATAACAAGCGTTTAAGGTTTCAAGGTACTTTTTCGGCTCTTCTCCGCTTAGATGAGCTTGATTTCTGGGTAAAAGGTAGAGTGAGTTTC
>NZ_JBFSUD010000073.1:0-22897 GCF_041467175.1 Vibrio sp. 10N.247.310.24 | reverse complement strand
AGCTACACATCAAAGCCTCTGCCTTGTATAAATACCCAG
This sequence comes from Vibrio sp. 10N.247.310.24, assembly GCF_041467175.1. Classification (NCBI taxonomy): domain Bacteria; kingdom Pseudomonadati; phylum Pseudomonadota; class Gammaproteobacteria; order Vibrionales; family Vibrionaceae; genus Vibrio; species Vibrio sp. 10N.247.310.24. The sequence goes on along the minus strand of NZ_JBFSUD010000073.1, from coordinate 22,858 downwards.
CAACTCGCTGCAAAAACCAGCTCGAAAGATCAACACGCCCTAATTTCTACTCGATTAAGTTAACTAGAGTGAATCGAACCAATGCACGTAATCCGCCTAGCCCCTCCCTTTTGTCTGCTTATCATTACCGATTACTTTTTGCTCGATTTCTCAATTGCTCAATGTTTGCATCAAAAAGATCACAAGAGTTGGGAATAGTGAACGACGAAATCCGATCTTCTTTTAATTGCATTCGAGTACAACTCTACGAATAAATGAACTGTAACGTCGCTTAGATAGCCTTCACTCATTGTTTTAGTATCTTGTAGCACGTTATTTCAATATAGACTTAGAACGCGATACAGCTAAGTTTAGGCGCTAACATTAAATATAGGGACGAAGTTTAGTTGAAGTAAGCTGCCGCATATATAGAACCAACCAAAGCTAAAGTTCAAATAGCAGGCACAAAAAAGCCGAGCATTAAGCTCGGCTTTTAAATTCACTATTTAAGCTATTCACCTATAAGCACTTGGCTTGTAAGTTTCACTTAAAACTAAAGGTTGATTAACCTTCGTTGCGCTCTGGACGACGACCGCGGTTGCCGCCATTGCCTGCTGCGTTGCCATGGCCACGTTCGCCACGGTGGTTACCACGGTGATCGCCACCACGATTACGGTCAAAGCGACGTTCGCCATCACGACCACCAACAGAGTTACCATCACGTGCGCCGTCACGCTTGCCACGGTAGCCACCACGACCGCCATTGCCACCTTCACGGTTACCACCTTCGCGATTACCGCCTTCACGGTTACCACGGTAGCCGCCACCATCACGACCGCCACGACCGCCGCCACGGTTGCCATCACGACCACCGCCGCCACGACGAGGCTCACGGAAGTCGTTGAAATCAACAACTACAGCGCCAGCTTCTTTTTGACGAATGCGAAGTTTGCTTAGCTTACCAGCAGTTTCAGAGTTCATTGCTTTTGGCAGTTGAACGTAAGTAGAACCTTGGTCTAGTTTGATAGCACCGATAGAACCTTTAGTTAGGCCTAGTTCGTTTGCTAGTGCGCCAACGATGTCTTTAACCTGAACGCCTTGCTCACGGCCAACTTGTAGTTGGTACGTATCCCAATCTTGAGTATTGAAGTTACGTCCACCACCGTCACGGCCATTGTCACGATCTTCACGACGCTCTTTGCGACGGTTCTTATCACGCTCAATAGCAGCGATCATTGGGTCTTCGCCAACGTAGAATAGAGGGCTCTTACCTTGCTGACGCTTAAGAAGCATTGCAGCTAGAGTAGCAGCATCAACTTCAAGAGATTCTTGCAGAGTAGAGATTAAACCTGCGAAGTTTTCTAGAGCTTTGCTCTCTTTCTCAGTTTCAAGCTCAGCACCAAGCTTAGCAACACGTGCAGCAGCAACTTCGTCACGTTGTGGAAGTTGGATTTCTTCCATTTGAGACTTAGTTACACGCTCGATAGTGCGAAGCATACGAATTTGGTTAGTGCGAACTAGTAGGATCGCTTTACCTTTACGTCCAGCACGGCCAGTACGACCAATACGGTGGATGTAAGATTCAACATCAAATGGGATGTCGTAGTTGAATACGTGAGTGATACGTGGAACATCAAGACCACGTGCTACAACGTCAGTTGCAACTAGGATATCGATAACACCTTGTTTGATGTGATCAACAGTGCGCTCACGTAGAGACTGAGGAATATCACCGTGCAGTGCAGCAGCTTTGAAGCCACGAGCAGATAGCCAATCAGCTAGACGCTCAGTGTCTTGACGAGTACGTACGAATACGATTGACGCGTCAGTTTCTTCAGTTTCAAGAAGACGAGACATTGCTTCGTCTTTTTCTACGCCTTTAACAACCCAGTAGTTCTGCGCTACTTTGTCAACTGTGTGGTTAGTACCAGCAACGTCAACTTTAGCCGGGTTACGTAGGTAACGGTCAACAATAGTCTTAACCATTGGAGGCATAGTCGCAGAGAAAAGTACACGTTGTGCAGATTCTGGAGCTTGCTCTAGGATCCAAGTAACGTCATCTACGAAGCCCATTTTTAGCATTTCATCTGCTTCATCAAGAACAAATGTGTGTGCTTCATCTAGGTGTAGACGGTCACGAGTTAGTAAGTCTTTAACACGACCTGGAGTACCAACAACAATGTGAGCACCGCGGCTTAGAGCGCGCATTTGGTCAACAATTGAAGCGCCACCGTAGATTTCAAGAACTTTAAGACCTTTGATATCACGGCCTAGGTTTTTGATTTCCGCAGCAACTTGAATCGCTAGCTCACGAGTAGGAGCCATGATGATTGCTTGTGGTTTATGTTGGTTCAGGTTGATTTTGTTAAGTAAAGGCAGAGAGAATGCTGCTGTTTTACCAGTACCAGTCTGTGCTTTACCTAGTGCGTCACGGCCTTCAAGAAGAAGAGGAATAGCTGCTGCTTGGATTGGAGTCGGAGAAACGAAACCCATGCTATCAAGAGCTGAAAGAATGTTTTCGTTTAGGGCTAATTCATTAAATTGAATTACAGATTCGGACATTGGGATCCCACTATATATAAGTAAACAAAAGGTCCCGGGAGCTCTATCAATTCCAATACTGATCCAATCAGATACTGATTCCATTCAGAGTTACGAAGCAGTAATAAAACACTTCAAGCCATTAGGGACGTCTAAGGGAGGCGGATTATTCCTTAAATGCATAAAAAAAGCCAGAAAAAATTGAAATACATCACATATTTTTCGGTTTCACATCAACACTGGCTATCATATCGTCAAAACTTGATGAATATCTCGTCACAGCACCAAACTTCTAGCAAATTGACCTAGTTAAATAAGAGGGCAATTAATTTACGCTCACTTCGCCTTTAAGTAGTAATCAAGCCTCGCAATGATTATAGTGTGCTCAATTGTCCTCGATAGATAAAAGTCAAATGTTTCAAGATAATCCTCTACTCGCTCAACTCAAACAGCAAATCCAAGAAACCCTCCCTAAAAAGGAAGGTACAATCAAAGCCACTGAAAAAGGGTTTGGTTTTCTCGAAGTCGATAGCAAAACTAGCTTCTTCATCCCACCGCCGTACATGAAAAAATGTGTACACGGTGACAAGGTGATTGCCATCATTCGCACTGAGAAAGAGCGCGAAGTTGCAGAGCCAGAGGAGTTGATTGAACAGGGTCTAACTCGTTTTATTGCACGAGTTAAGCTTTTCAAAGGTCGATTGAACGTTGTTCCAGATCACCCGCAACTGAAAAAACTGCAGCTTAAAGCGAAAGCAAAGAAGGGTTTGAACCCTGAAACGCTTAAAGAAGGCGACTGGGTTGTTGCTCATATCGTTCAACACCCGTTAAAAGGTGACAACGGCTTCTTAGCTCAGATCTCTGAGAAAATCACAGACGCTGACGACAAAATCGCGCCTTGGTGGGTAACGCTAGCGCAAAATGACCTACCAAACAGCGAACCTGAAGGCATCGACGACTGGCAGATCAAAGACGACGCTGATCTTGAACGTGTAGACATGACTCACGTCCCTTTTGTGACTATCGATGGCGAAAGCACAAAAGATATGGACGATGCGCTTTACGCTAAGAAGAAAGAGAACGGTGATTTCGAACTGACTATCGCAATTGCTGATCCTACCGCTTACATCTCTCCAGATGATGCAATGGATAAAGTGGCTCGCGAGCGTGGTTTCACTATTTACCTGCCTGGTCGTAACATCCCAATGTTGCCTCGCGATCTAGCTGACAACTTATGTTCACTAATAGAGAACGAAGTTCGCCCGGCACTTTGCTGCACAGTAACGGTATCTAAAGATGGTGTTATCGGTGATGACATTAACTTCTTCGCTGCAAACATCAAATCTCACGCTCGTCTTGCTTACGACCACGTATCAGACTGGCTAGAAACAGGTGCATCCGAGAAATGGCAACCGTCAGAAGAGATCGCTGCGATTGTTTCTGACCTTCACCAATTTGCTCAAGCACGTTCAGCGTGGCGTTCTGCCAATGCGGTTGTGTTCCCAGATCGCCCTGACTACCGCTTTGAGCTTAGCGAAGATAACGATGTTGTTGCTATCCACGCTGACATGCGTCGCAGTGCGAACAAGTTGGTTGAAGAATCTATGATCAGCGCGAACATCTGTGCGGGTCGAGTATTAAAAGAGAGCTTTAACCAAGGTGTCTTTAACTGTCACTCTGGTTTTAAAGCTGAGAAATTAACAGATGTTCTGGAGCTAGTTAATCCAGAAGCAGAAACGCCGTTTACAGAAGAGCAGATCGTTTCTCTGGAAGGTTTTGCTACTCTGCGTCGTTGGTTAGGCTCTTTAGACAACAGCTACTACGATAACCGAATTCGTAAGTTCCAAGCTTACAGCGAGATTAGCAATGAACCTGCGCCGCACTACGCAATGGGATTAGACATTTACGCAACTTGGACTTCTCCAATTCGTAAATACGGTGACATGATTAACCACCGCATGCTTAAAGCACACATATTACGTAAAGCGCCAACTCAAACACCAGACGAAACCATTGGTGATGAACTTGCTCTGCACCGCCGTCACCACGGTATGGCTGAACGTAACGTTGGCGATTGGTTGTATGCTCGTACTCTAGCGAACGCTCCAGTTGAAGAAACTCGTTTCCAAGCAGAGATCTTCGACATTAACCGTGCTGGTATGCGTGTACGTCTACTTGAAAATGGTGCTGCAGCATTTATCCCTGGTTCTCTCATTCTTAATAATAAAGAAAGAATAGAGTGCAACGGTGATATGGGTACTGTATCTATCGATAAAGAAATGGTATACAAACTGGGAGACGTTTTAGAAGTAGTTCTCTCAGAAGTTAATCAGGAAAACCGTAACTTGGTAGCAAAACCTACACAAGTTTTTGCGGACTTGCCTAGCGGGCCTGAAACGACAAATGAAACCGAAGCCTAATTTCTGATAGGTTTACTTCTAAAGGCGCTAATTATTAGCGCCTTTTTTGTAAATGTCTCATGCTTAAACAATACTAAAAAAAGCAATTAATCTACAACGCCAAAGAAGCTCACTATGCCATCAATCACGGTCACTCAATTCAGAAACTTTATTCCCAGGAAACGCGAACGCTACCCCGCCTCTAAAAACGGTATCTTTATGGTATCGAAAGGAAGCATATCTTTTATGCTGCCCAATGGCACCCAAGCCTCGTTAAAAGCGGGAGATTTCACGCTTTACAATTCTGGTCAGATTAAAGACATCACGGTCGACACTGAAAATGGTGAGTTTAGTGCGATTTGCTTAGATTTTGATTTGGCAATTTTCCAAAAGTTCATAAATCAGTTCAGTGATTTAGAACCCACTCAAACTCCAGATAAGTACATTAAGTTCAATCAAACGGATACCGAAATCTGCCAATTGAAAGAGCTCATCATGTCCCTGGCCAATTCATCGACTCAGAATGATTACGCACTCACCCAGCTAGGCTTAGGTTTGCTGTCTTTAATGGTTGAGCAGTATCCGGAACTATTAACGATTATTAGCCGAATTTCTAGATTGACGGTGACACAAAAGGTCATCCATTACATTGAACAGAATATAGAAAATAATATCTCACTCGATACCCTAGCCAGCTATATGGGGATGTCACCAGCCACACTTAAACGCCGTTTATCGGCGGAAGACCTTTCGTTTTCAAACCTCTTGAAGATAAAGCGAATCGCCCACGCAGCCACACAGCTCAGAACATCGAACAAATCGATTACTCAAATTGCTTATGAATCCGGATTTAAAAGTGCGGCGCATTTTAGTACTGCCTTTAAAACCTATCACGGCAAAACACCAAAAGATTTCCGGTCTTTGGTTTCACAATCTTATTAATACCAATCGTAGTAAATCACTGATAACTTACTCACTGTGATTAGTATAACTACGCAATCTTATTGGCATAATTTGAAGTGACATCCATCATTTATAGTGATGCAGATAGTTTTAGAAACATAGATCGTTTTACTGACGCAGATAAGCTTTATTAACGTAGACTGTTTTTAGTGACGCAGATAGGTTGCAATGTGGTGAGTTTAAAAAAGTTGTTCGTTTTAGGTATCAAGCCACTCGCAAACATCTCAACAGAATAATCACGACCAGAAGTACGATTTAGGGTCTTTTTCTATTTCAGACAAAATAGCATCAAGATCCTTCGATTGAGGTAAGTAAGGATAAGGCCCCCAATTTACTGAATCGGTTTCTACATCACCTTCTAGCGGCACCATTACCAACCAACATGATAGTGACTCATCAAAACTAACGCAGGCGATCTCATTTGTGTAATCGCTATGAGATGAGTCGAGCAGATAATGAGCCTGAGAAAACAGCACACCACCCTCACACTCTTCATAAAGGGATTTGCCTAGCTCGACAGGTAAACTGCGATTTCGAGATGTACAGAGCTTCTCAGCTCCAATTAAAAGACGATTCAGTTCGATATGAATGACGGACATAACACCTCTTGTAATTTCATAGAAACTCCATAGAAACTCTATAGAAACTTCTAAGTAGTGAATTCCTCTACTTAGCTTAGGACTCAACCAACATTTTAGCGAACAAGCGCAAACAAAATACCCGTCCTGCTCCCAGAAACGAATCCTGCTTTTGTAAACCTAACTCGCTTTCACTCATCAAGCTAATAGCGACACATTGAGCGGATAGAATTTCACAAAATTGTCATATAACCGACCTATCATAGCCGGCAAATGTTATTAACTAGGAGTTGTTTATGTTACGAGTCGCGCTTGCCTCTCTTTTATCCTTAGCCCTGTCTTCTCACGCTGCTTTTGCACAAGAAACCAATATTTCGGGCTCCACTTCCGTATCACGTGTGATGGATGTATTGGCTGAGGAGTACAACAAGACTCACCCTGATAACTATATTGCGGTTCAAGGCATCGGTTCTACAGCGGGTATTACCATGGTCAATAAAGGTGTCGCTGATATTGGTATGAGCTCACGTTACTTAACTGACCGCGAACAGGGCGAAAAATTGAAGGTATTTCCAATTGCCTTTGACGGCCTAGCCGTCGTGACTAACCGTTCAAACGGTGTAAGCAACGTTACACGTGAACAGCTATTCGATATCTACAAAGGAAAAATCACAAACTGGAAAGCCATAGGTGGTGCGGATCAACCTATCGCAGTTGTAACTCGTGAAGCTTCTTCGGGTTCACGTTACAGCTTCGAGAGCTTACTTGGTTTGACTAAAATCATTAACGACCGTCTAGTGTCTGACATCAACCCAAATAACTTGGTTGTAAACAGCAACAGCATGGTAAAAACGATTGTTAACCATAACCCACATGCGATTGGATTCATCTCTGTTGGCTCTATCGACCGTTCGATCAAAGCAATCACATTTGAAGGAGTTGAGCCGACATCTAAGAACATCGCCAACCACAGTTATGAATTGGCTCGCCCATTCTTATTGCTGCACAAAACTGAATCAGTTTCTGACGAGAGCAAAGATTTCATTAAGTTCGTGAAGTCAAAACAAGGGCAAGATCTTATCGAAGAGTACGGTTACACGCGCATCAAGTAACTATAAACGCATTAAGTAGCTACAAACACATTAAGTAACTACACGCGTATCAAGTAAGATAACGACTTTTGTGATGTTGTTAGGATGCTGATGATATCGCCTTGATAGACAAAAACAAAAAGAGAGAGCCTTAAGCTCTCTCTTTTTTTGAATCTATAATCTTCGCTAAAAGCAATTCTACTTATAAAAAAGCTCTAGAAGTGAAGTTGAATCACCGAAACAATCACAGCACCAGGACGACGGATGCCTTCGATCTCTACGCGGATTTCGCGTTCAATCTCTAGGCCTTTCTTAATTGGCGTTACTTTTGTTAGCGTACTTTTAGCGCGAACGTTACTGCCCGATTTTACAGGGTATGGGAAACGTACTTGGTTAAGACCAATGTTTACAACCATCTTCGCCGTTGGGAATTGAGATTTGTCAGGATCAACACTGTCTGTCAGTCGAGGAAGCAGAGACAAAGTCAGAAAACCATGTGCAATGGTTGTTTTGAACGGAGAATCTGTTTCAGCCTTAGAAGGCTCTGTATGAATCCACTGCATATCTTCAGTAACGAGGCCAAACTGGTTGATTCTGTCTTGGCTTACATTGATCCAATCACCAGTATGGATCACTTCACCGATCTGCTGTTCAAGCTCATCAAATACAAGTTGTGCTTCTGGCTTAAGTACGATCTGTGGTTCAACAGGCATCTCTGGCGCATCTTCATTGACAGCAGGTTTGTGGTGATCACGAACCCACGCAAAGAAATGACTATTTTGCGTGCGATTCAGAAAGTCTCCCCAGTAATCTCTAAGAGCTGGAGACATCCATTGCATAAACTCTGAGTGTTGCGAAGACACGCTGTCGCCTCGGTGTTTAAATAAATCAATGACTTTCATAAGAACCTCAATGCACAAAATATTTCAATATAACTTGGTAATTTTGAAACACTTCACACTATTGTGCAAATACTTTCGAGCATACAAGTGTTAGCCGAACACTTATATATCCAACAAAAACAACAACCTAAAAATAAAACACCATTTTATTGGAGAGCTTTAATTGGAGTATTAACTCTACCTTATAATAAACATTTCATTATATAAACAGATTCTTTATTCACAAGTGGAATAAAAAAGGCTTAGCACAATGCTAAGCCTTCGTTTTTACAAGAAATCAATTACCAAGGAGAAACCTTGTAAAGGGCTCATCCTACAAGACACTAACTTCCCTATTCATCGTCCAGTGGAATCAACTTGGTATTGCCACCGTGTGCCTTCTCACGCTTACGTTGCACGAATGCATAGAAGCCAGGGATTAGGAACGTACCCGCTAACAACACACATAGCAGGCCACCAATCAGAGAAATACCCAATGAGTTTTGACTCACGTGACCAGCACCCGCAGCGAAGATAAGCGGGAATATACCTAAAATGAATGACCAAGACGTCATGTTCACAGCACGAAAACGCAGCGTACCGCCCTTCACCGCCGCATCTTCAATCGGTGCGTCTTTCTCTTCACGCTCAACCTTTGCGAATTCAACAATCAAGATTGCGTTCTTCGCGGCCAAAGCTATCAAGAGAACCAAACCAATTTGTGCATAGAGATTCAGCGGTGTGCCTGTCAGGTTCAGCGCCAAGAAAGAACCTAAGGTTGCAACCGGTACCACTAAGATAATCGCTATAGGGATTGTCCAACTCTCGTACTGCGCCACCATGAACAGATAGATGAAGATCAGAGCCAGTGCAAAAGCAAAGATCGCTTGGTTGCCTGCCAATACTTCTTGATAAGCCATGCCTGTCCATTCGTACTGGTAGCCTTGAGGCAGCACGTCAGCTGCGACACGTTCCATTGCAGCAATCGCATCACCGCTTGAGTAACCCGGTGCTGGTTGGCCTTGAATCACCGCACTGCGGTACATGTTGTAACGCCATGCTACGTCTGGTTCAAAGATCTGATCGTAAGTCACCAATGTGCTTAACGGGATCATCTCGCCATTAGACGAACGCACGTGGAATCGTTGTAGGTCATCCATGCTGCTACGGTGTTCACTGTCTGCTTGCATGGTGACACGGAAATTCTTACCAAACATGGTAAAGTCATTCACGTACATTGATCCAAGATTGCCTTGTAGCGTTTGGAATATTTCCGACAGCGGAATACCAAGTTGTTGCGCTTTCTCACGATCAATATCGACATAGTAGTGAGGTACATTAGCGCGGAAGGTACTGAAGGTATGTGAAATCTCAGGCTGTTTGTTTGCCTCAGCAATCACGTCATTCATGACCATCGCTAGATCAGTGCGGCTACGACCTAATGTATCTTCGAGAACAAACTCAAAACCAGACGCAGCACCCATGCCCGGTACAGCTGGAGGTCCCATTGCAAATACAATCGCCTGAGGCAGTTCTGTTGCCGCTCGGCCATTAATACGTTGTGAGATAGCTTGCGCTGAATGTTGACCGTCCAGTGCGTTACGCATGTCCCAATCGTGGAGCTTGATGAACATCGACGCACCATTCGAAGCTGAAGCGCCCGTCATGAATGCATAGCCGTTAACCAGTGTCACACCATCTACGCCCGGCTCTTGCTCAACCATCTCTAGTAACTGCTCTGTCACATCTTCTGTACGAGACAGCGATGCCGCGTCAGGAAGCTGCACGTTAACCAGCAAGATGCCTTTATCTTCTTGAGGTACGAAAGCCGTAGACGTGGTTTTCGCAAAGTAAGTTACCGCTGCTAGTGCCACAACAAAGAAGGTAAACAGCAGAACACCCTTTTTCACAAGGAAGCCTGCAATTTGACCGTATTTGTTGGTTACAGATTCAAGACCACGGTTAAACGCTTGGTACCAACGTGCTGTGTTACCACCGCCCTGCTTAAGAACCAATGAACACAATGCTGGTGACAGCGTTAGAGCGTTAATAGAAGAGATCACAACCGCAATACAGATGGTCAGAGCGAACTGACGATACATAATGCCGGTAATACCTGGCAGCATCGCTACTGGGATGAATACCGCTAACAGAACCAAGGTTGAGGTAACAATTGGCCCCGTAACTTCTTTCATTGCGATAAGCGTTGCTTTTCGCGGTGAAATGGTAGGATCTTTGGCCATCGTAGTATCGACGTTCTCGATAACCAAGATCGCATCATCTACTACGATACCAATCGCCAAAATCAAACCAAACAGGGTTACTGTATTAATGGTAAAGCCGGTCATCTGCATGATCGCAAAAGTACCAATCAAAGATACCGGAATCGCAACCACAGGAATCAAGGTTGCACGGGCACTGCCCAAGAACAAGTACGTTACTGCGATAACCAGCAAAATTGCTTCGATGAGTGTTTTAACTACGCCTTTAATCGACTCAGCAACAAAGAGTGTGGTGTCGTAACTCGCCTCGTAAGCAATGCCTTCAGGGAAATTTTTGCTTAGGTTGTCTAGCATCGCCATGACTGCTTTACCACTTTCCAGCGCATTAGCGTCTGACTGAAGTGACAGCGTTACGATTGAAGCGTCTTGACCACGGTATTTACCGTTACCATCGTAGAACTTTTTACCTAGCTCAACACGTGCAACGTCTTTTAAATAAACCGTTGAACCGTCTTGATTTGCACGAAGCACAACATTTTCAAACTCATCAGCCGTTTCTAATCGGCCTTTTGTTACCAAGTTGAATTGCACTTCTTGCGCGTTGTTATAAGGTGCAGCTCCAATACGGCCAGCTGCGACTTGAGCGTTCTGCTCCGCCAAAGCGCGATTCACATCAGAGGTAGTTATATTGAGGTTAGCCATTTTTTCAGGATCTAACCAAACACGCATCGCGTATTCACCACCACCCAACACGTTAACTTCACTAATGCCCTTTACACGAGCCAATTGGTCTTTAATGTTCAAGTTCACGTAGTTGATAAGGAATTGGTCATTGTACTCTCCGTTCGGCGAGTAGAAGTTCAATACCATCAATAGGTCAGGTGAACGCTTCTTGACCGTTACACCCACCATTCTTACTTCTTGTGGAAGTTTCGATTCGATCTGAGCAACGCGGTTCTGAACGTTGACCTGAGCCATATCAGCATCAGTACCGACATCAAAGGTCACGTTAAGGTTGTATGAACCATCATTAGCACTTTTAGAAGACATGTAGATCATATCTTCTACGCCATTCACCGATGTCTCTATGGGGTCGGCTATCGCCTGTTCCACCACTTCAGCACTCGCACCCGTGTAGAATGCCGACACACTGACCGATGGTGGGCTAATTTTTGGATATTCGGCCACTGGTAAGATAGCGAGAGAGATCGCACCCGCCAGCGTTAATATTATGGATATGACAAGGGCAAACTTAGGCCTTTGAATAAAGAAACGACTCAACATAAATAAGCCCCTTACTCAGCTTGTTCAGCAGTAGGTTGAATGCGAACAGACATACCATTACGCACACGCTGTAAGCCTTGAGTGATAACTGCGTCATCCTTCTCTAGTCCAGAGTGAACAATCACACCACCTTCAACTTGTCTACCCATCTCGATGTTTCTACGCTCAGCGACAGGCGCACTCTCGCCTTCAACCAAAACCATCACAAAGTCACCTTCAAGGTCGGTTTGAACTGCACGACGCGGAATAGTCACAACATCAATAGATTGCTTTTCACGTAGATCAACGCGAACGTGTTGGCCTGGAAGTAATTGCTGGTTCGGGTTATCAGCAATGGCGCGCATCGCGATCGTACCAGTATTGAGGTTGATACGGTTACCCAAGAAATCAAGCTGACCTAGATGTTCGAACGCTTCACCATTCTCAAGCATGATCTGAACTTCAACACCTGCAGAATCGCTGCTGCCGTCGCCTTCGATACGATCCATACCCAGCTCAATACGCTCACGCTCACTGATGCTGAACGATGCATGGATTGGATCTAGGCTAACCAAGGTGGTTAATACACCTGAAGACGGTGAAGCCAGATCACCCGTGCTCACTTTGGTGTCACTGATTCGTCCAGAGAAAGGCGCAATAATTTTGGTATGAGAAAGCTGGACATTGGCTGCATTGAGTTGTGCTTGACTTGCTTCAAGCTGTGCCTGAGAACCCAATAAGTTTGCTGTCAATGCATCAAATTCCGATTGAGAAATACTCCCCTTAGGGAGAAGGTTCTTACCTCGGTTAAAATCAAGCTCGGCTTTTTTAAGGTTCGCGTTCGCTTGAGCAACAGACGCTTTTGCGCTTGCTACTTCAGCTTCAAATGAAGAGGGTTCAATGGAGTACAGTAATTGCCCCTTTTCGACCATTTGACCTTCATTGAAATGACGGCTTTGTAGATAGCCAGAAACCTGCGCTGTGATAGCCGTGTCTTCAACGGCTTCAATACGACCGATGTACGACTTACTTTGCTGGTGAGAAACAACGCTAACATCCTGTACTGCTACGAGAGGTAGAGGCGCTTGCTTGGCATTTTGAGCATCTTGCCCACATCCAGCAAGAATAAGAGAGCTTGCAAGAGCCGTAAGGATCAACTTTTTACGCATAGTTATACCGTCACTTGTTAGTATTTGAACAGTATAAAATTTACGTAACACACCCGTTACTATTGTCCGAGGAATATCAATTATAACGAACCAAAGTGTATCAATATGTTAATTGAAACTAAGTGCTTATAAAGTAATTACAAACGCGTTACAATTTCTAAGTAAATCAACCTCTCAGCTTTTGTTCTCTATGGATATTGTCTAACATCATGTATTGTCGGGCAGATAAGCATTCACATTTAATTGTTAAGGAATTCTCATGATTTCAAAATGGGCTAAACGTTTCTATCAAATGGCGGAATTGGTCGGTTCTTGGAGTAAAGATCCTTCAACTCAAGTCGGCGCCGTCATCACTAAGCACAACCGTATTGTTTCAGTTGGCTTTAATGGCTACCCACATGGCGTGTCTGATAGTGCGGATACTGACGATCGCGAGATGAAATACCTCAAGACACTTCACGCTGAAGAAAATGCAATCTTGTTTGCTAAACGTGATTTAGACAGTTGTGAAGTTTGGGTCACTCACTTCCCTTGTCCGAACTGTGCAGCAAAAATCATCCAAACTGGAATTTCAGCGGTACATTGCCCAGAGCAAAGTGAAGATTTCCTTTCTCGTTGGGGAGATAAGATCAAGATAAGCCAAGATATGTTTGAGCAAGCTGGTGTAGAAGTAGACTGGTTGCCACTCGCTGACCTGGATTAATCTCTAACGCTAGGTCTCAGGTCTAAGTCTAGATCTCAAATACAAAAAAGCCGAGAGTCGATATTATCGCTCTCGGCTTTCTTTTTATTCGGACTTGTTAGCTTCCAGCATCGTATTAGTCACTTGAGGGAAATGCCAACGCGTAAGCTTCCATGAAATCTTTACGAATATCTTGCTCTAAATGAATCGCTTTTTCGGTCGGACAGAAGATCATAAAGTGCACTTCTTGCTCACCTGTCGAACTGCTTGTGATATGGATGTGAGGCTCAGAACCCGGAAGGTCAACACCGGCGTGCTTTTCGATCACACCATTGTAACGACGGGCAACATCGATAAACTCTTCACAATGCTCTTCAATTTTCACGATAAGACCCGGCACCATAGGGTATAGGTTTACAAAGTCTTTCACCGTCACAAAAAAGTTATGATAAACATAGCGCTTCATGAAGTTGAGGTTCTTTACCGGATAAGTGAAGAACATGCTATTAGGCAGCGTGGCAGTCTTGCCAGTGAAGTGATATTGCCCATGATACAAATCGATTTCTTGAATCACAGTCGCCATCAAGTTGTGCTCAATCACCTCACCGCTGATTTTGCCCACTTCAATCCAATCACCAATTCGAAATGAGCGAGAACTCGCACGCTGAATAGAGCCAGTAAAACAGAGAATGATCTCTTTTGAAGCCACGACTATCGCAACCGCAATAGCAGTAACAGACAGCGCAAATTCGCTGATTTCGGATTTCCACAGCACGAATAACGTCACAACAATAATCGCGAATGTGCCGTTTTTGGTACGTGACATCCAGTTACGTTGGTCTTCACTAAGAAAAGCGACATCACCACGGATTCGAGACAAAGTGATTCGTCGGATTATTAATATAATGCAGATGATCAGCACACTAAAAATAAACTTATTAGCGAGTAAGAAATCTATTACTTGCCACATCTTTTCCATTATTTATTCCTTTGTATTACAACAATTAAGCTTTATAACGACGATCATTAAAGCGATGAGCTTTACAGCGACTGACTCAATCCAATAAACGCATTATAAAAAAGCACTCAAAAATAGAGCGCTCCTTTTCATGCTTTTATCAGCTATTAGGCCGTGTTGACCTTTCGCGGTTAAATTTTGTTCGAAAGATCAACACGCCCTAGTAAGGCTATCATTTTATCTTGGCAGAAGTAATAAATTGGCCAAAAGTTTCACACCAAATCACAACCGTATTAAATCGATTAAGATCAGTACCTTCTGGGAGGTTAACCATAAATCGGTCGAATGTTTTTACATCTCCGACTCTCAGTAACTCACTCTTGCTGTCATTGAATGCCTGTTCGGTTTCAATAAACTTAGGTGATAGGTAAACCTTATAATCCGGCCCCGGCGCCAATTCACCTTCAAAAGCTATCGCACTTTCAGAGACAGAGACGATGCCCTCTCCCCAATGCAAAAAGTCACTGTCTTGTCGGTCTTTGGTGAACTCACCTGTATAGATCGCCTGCTGACTGATCGCTTCAACAGAACTTGAGGAAGGAGAATCAGGCTCAATCAAGATAGGTAGTGCGTAGACACCAAGCCCAAAACCAAAAGCACCCACGGCTAAGTGGGTGCAAAGTAAAACTAACTTTTTCATCGCGTACTCCCTTATACTTAAAGAGAGTATTAATGAATACTCTCAAAAATACAAAGAGATATCGCGTTTTAGACGGCTATTTTTGATAGTGAATAGCTGTACGTTGAGAGAGTTTCACGATCACTTCTACCGCTTTTTCCATGCCTTGAATGGTAATGAACTCATGAATACCGTGGAAGTTGTAGCCACCGGTAAAGATATTCGGACACGGTAGCCCCATGAAAGATAAGCGAGCACCGTCTGTACCACCTCGGATAGGCTTGATCATTGGCTCAACATCACACTCAATCATCGCTTGCTTCGCTAATTCAATAATATGTTGATGCGGTTCAACCATCTCTTTCATATTGAAGTAGCTATCGGTTAGCACCAGCTCAACACGGCCTTTCTCAAGACGCTCATTCAGCTCATCCACTTTCTGTTGCATGAATGCCTTACGCGCTTCTACACCCTCACGTTCAAAATCACGGATGATGTATCCCAGTTCAGAGCGAGCCACCCCCATTTCAGCCGACTTCAGGTGGTAAAAACCTTCATAACCTTCTGTGCACTCTGGTGTTTCTTGTGCAGGCATCATCAGTTGGAATTGCGCTGCAATGTTCATTGAGTTCACCATTTTACCTTTGGCGGTACCTGGGTGAACGTTCACGCCATGACAGATAACATCAGCGCTCGTGGCATTAAAGTTCTCAAATTCCAACTCCCCTACTGGCCCACCATCGATGGTGTACGCCCACTCGGCGCCAAATTTTTCAACGTCAAACAGGTTCGCACCGCGGCCAATCTCTTCATCCGGTGTGAAACCAATGCAGATGTCGCCATGTTTGATGTCTGGATTCGCTTTCAGGTAAGCAATCGCACTGATGATTTCAGCGATGCCCGCTTTGTTATCGGCACCAAGCAGAGTTGTGCCGTCAGTCGTAATAAGGTCGTGACCATGTAAAGAATCAAGGTCTGGGTATTGGCTTGGGTTCAAACTCTCGCCACTTTCACCTAATTCAATCGTTCCACCTTGGTAATCTTTAATCACTTGTGGTTTCACATTTGCTCCTGAAGCATCAGGAGCGGTATCCATATGCGCCACAAAGCCAATCGCAGGCACTGGATAATCGACATTCGACGGCAGTTTCGCCATCAAATAGCCATTTTCGTCTAAAGACACATCAACTAACTCTAATGCAACCAATTCTAACTTTAAGGCTTCAGCAAAAGTAATTTGACCCGGTGAACTTGGGCATTGCTGATTAGAAGGATCGGATTTAGTATCAAAAGTAACGTAATTCAGGAAACGTTCTACAAGCTTTTCCATAATTCATCTCACCATGGATTAAGTAATTGATTTACTGACCTAATTATTAAGATAGATAAGCGATGTATTTTTAGACAAATACGTACGCAGAGTCAGTCGCGAGGCTTTCCATCTTACGCCCCTGACCATGTATGTAATTGCTCTAAATCATTGTTGTGCGAAATTAGATGCGCTTCCTATACTTGAAAACAGAGGGTTTCGTCAGTTCAACATTGCATACGGATGATAAGCGATCGCTTTGTACGCATTCTACGCCCTCCGCTCTCAGCCTAAAAAAAGTACAAAGTGGATGATGATCACAATTTATCCTTGATGCAGAATCTGTCATACGTTACACGGAGACACAGTTATGACGATTAATAAATATTTCATTTTCTCTCCTCAAGCCTCTGAGGAAACGCTTCAACCAGTATTAACTGAGAAAGAAGTTCAAAGGCAGGAAGCTCTAAGACAGGCGCAATCTCAAGGTGGTTTTGACACCAACGCGACCTCGTAACTTAATCAATACTCAGAACTTGTTTATAGAACCCCTAAAAAAGAGCTCTACTTCTCGTTGATGTAGAGCTCTTTTGTCTCTGAACCTTTCTCCTATCCCAATGCAGCTTCATTCAGGCGCCTGATCTATTAACACCTTGTTATCTATCGCGTCTTTTGTATGTTGCTTCTCAATCATCAAGCAGACTCATTTGTTGCAATGAGAAATGATTCATTAAACTTGTCCAAGCCATACCCTGTGTTGCCATTTTGTGCTAATAATTTATATTCGTTTTCATTCCTCACTCGCCCTCTTTCAATATCCACACTGCGAGCACTAACGAGCCTCACTACAGGAACCCCGAATTTAATGGAATACTCAAAATTAGGAAGTAGTCAAATTCCCGTTTCCCGAATCTGCCTTGGCAGCATGACTTGGGGGCTGCAAAATACGCAACAACAAGCTGACCAACAAATCGAATACTCGCTAAGCCAAGGTATTAACTTTATCGATACCGCAGAGATGTACGCAGTACCACCGTCTCCAGACACCTACGGTAAAACGGAAGCAATCATAGGTAACTGGTTAGCTCGCAATCCGCAGCGCCGCCAAGAAGTCATCATCGCCAGCAAAATTGCAGGTCCGGGATTGCCTTGGGTTCGAGATGGCGGGCCAATCACGGGGGAAGCTGTAATTGCAGCGGTTGACGCTTCACTAGCGCGTTTACAAACGGACTATATCGACCTTTACCAACTGCATTGGCCAAACCGAACGACGCCTCACTTTGGCAAGCATTTCCCGAATCATATTCGATTCAGTGATATCGACCGAAAGCAGCATGAAGCGGAGATGCTAGAGATCCTCCAAGCACTAGCGGGCTGCATTAAAGCCGGAAAAATCCGTCATGTTGGTTTGTCTGATGACACCACTTGGGGCATTAACACTTACCTTAAACTCAGTGAGAAGCATGATTTACCGCGAATGGTCTCTATTCAGAATGAATTTAGCCTGCTGCACGCGAAAGACTGGCCTTATTTGATTGAAAACTGTGTGCACGAAGACGTCGCCTACCTACCATGGTCACCGTTAGCAGCGGGCATGCTGAGTGGCAAATACATTGATGGTGCGAGACCAGAAGGAAGCCGTTGGACTTACATGCAGCGTAAAGGGATTTTCCGCGACACTGAGTCTGCCAATGAAGCCGTAAAAGGATATTTCGAAGTTGCGAACGCTCACGGATTTACACCGAGCCAACTAGCTTTAGCGTGGTGTAATCAAGTTGATGGTGTCACCTCCACTATTATTGGCGCAACCACAATGGAACAACTGAAAGAGAACGTAGCAGCGTTCAGCAAACCGTTGTCAGAAGAGATCCTTACCGATATCAACACAGTGTTTAAGCGCTACCCTGCCCCATATTAATCATACAGGTCAGCTAATCTTGGGTTCAGCTTAATGTTAGATGATTAAATCAGATAAGAGCGCGCTATTTAGTGCGCTTTTCTTTTTTAAGTGGGTTGCTTTTGCTTTTTAGTGGATCGCATTGAGTTATCACGCTTTTGGTTATCCAACCTTTGCTCTATAATGCGCGGGCTTATATCTAGGATAAAAACATGATTTCAAAAAACCAATTAAAACTCCTTCGTGCTTTGGGCCAAAAGAAACAACGTAAAGCCCACGGCCTGTTTCTAGTTCAAGGTGAAAAAAACGTACTTGAGCTGTTCAATAGTGACTTAGTGGTGAAGAACGTCTTTGCTACCGCTGATTTCTTATCTGAAAATCATGCTTCACTGATTGAGTTTGATTGTGTTGAAGCTTCGCTGGATGATCTAACCAAAGCGAGCACTTTGGTAAGTAACAACGCAGCGATTGCGGTTGTTGAGATCCCAACGTTTGAGCTACCAGAAGCAACAGGACTGATGATCGCGCTTGATGGCGTTTCAGACCCTGGCAACCTAGGTACGATTATTCGCGTAGCAGACTGGTATGGCATCAAGCATATTGTTGCGAGCAGTGATTGCGCAGACCCATACAACCCTAAAACGATCAGCGCGACTATGGGCAGTTTTGGCCGAGTTCACGTAAGCCAAACTGACTTACCTGCTTACTTAGAGCAAGCGAACCTACCGGTTTACGGTGCTTTCTTAGAAGGCGAAAGTGTTCATAAGACTGAGTTTACTGCCAATGGCATTTTGCTAATGGGCAGCGAGTCTCACGGCATTCGTGAACATGCGGCTAAATACGTAACGGATAAGATTACGATTCCTGCATTCGGTGGCGCAGAGTCTCTGAATGTAGCAATGGCGACAGGTATTATTCTCGACAATATGCGCCGTCAGCATAGCTAGATCTCATAAGCTAACGAGCCAATCGACAGTGCTCAGATATTAAAAAAGGCGTATTGATTAAATCAGTACGCCTTTTTATTTAAGTTCTTTTCAACAATTACTTTTCTAGCATTGCCAATT
Source organism: Vibrio sp. 10N.247.310.24 (assembly GCF_041467175.1). Classification (NCBI taxonomy): domain Bacteria; kingdom Pseudomonadati; phylum Pseudomonadota; class Gammaproteobacteria; order Vibrionales; family Vibrionaceae; genus Vibrio; species Vibrio sp. 10N.247.310.24. Next base: position 3,180 of record NZ_JBFSUD010000073.1, on the reverse strand, counting down.
TATCAGCGACACCATTCCACTTTTCAGCTTCATCCATTGGTGCTTTGACTTCCGTTTGCACAGGCCAGATTTCGGCAAGCTCGGCATTCACTTCAATAAAGATCTTTTGATCTTCTGGCAGTTCATCTTCTTGGAAGATCGCTTGAGCGTCGCATTCAGGTACACACAAACCACAATCAATGCATTCGATTGGGTTGATTACCATGAAATTCGGGCCTTCATGGAACGCATCTGCGGGGCATACCGCCACACAGTCTGTGTATTTACATTGAATACAGTTATCGCCTACGACAAATGCCATGATGCTCTGCTCTATAAGTTAGTCAAAATTGAAGAATGGAGGATAATACTCATCCCAAGGCAAAATTCAACATCATACGGCTCTAATATCGTGTCTATTTGCTCCATGTTTCCAAATTAGTATGACAGATAAATCAATTTCTCGTAAAATGCGCGCCATTGTGAGCTTACTGCTTCTTTGAAACCTCGGCTTTTACATTCAGCTTTACAGGTTCAATAAACGGTCTAGCTAAGACACCTATAAAGACGAGACATCGAAATGATACGTTTAACCGAAATTAAACTCCCTCTAGACCACGAAGAATCAGCCATTCAAGACGCTATTGAAGCGAAGCTTGGCATTAATTCTGATCAGGTACTTTCTTTTAATATCTTTAAACGTGGCTACGATGCTCGTAAGAAATCAAAAATCTTACTTATCTACACGCTTGATGTTCTCGTTGAAAACGAAGCTGAGTTGTTAGAACAATTCATTAGCGACCCGCACGTAAAAGTGACTCCTGATATGGAGTACAAGTTTGTTGCTAAAGCGGTTGAGAACCAAACTGAGCGCCCTGTGGTTATCGGTTTTGGCCCTTGTGGTCTATTCGCTGGCCTAGTGCTTGCTCAAATGGGTTTCAACCCAATCATCGTTGAGCGTGGCAAAGAAGTTCGTGAACGTACGAAAGATACCTTTGGTTTCTGGCGTAAGCGTACTCTGAACACTGAATCAAACGTACAGTTTGGTGAAGGTGGCGCAGGTACATTCTCTGACGGTAAGCTATACAGCCAAGTTAAAGATCCAAAGCACTACGGCCGTAAGGTAATCGAAGAATTCGTAGCTGCTGGCGCACCAGAAGAAATTCTATACGTAAGTAAGCCACACATCGGTACCTTTAAACTGGTTACCATGATCGAGAAGATGCGTGCTTCTATCATTGAGCTAGGTGGCGAAATCCGTTTCAGCACTCGTGTAGACGACGTTCATATGGAAGATGGTCAAATCACTGGCCTAACACTTTCTAACGGTGAAGAGATCAAATCTCGTCACGTAGTACTGGCTGTTGGCCACAGTGCTCGTGATACGTTTGAAATGCTGCACGAACGTGGCGTTTACATGGAAGCTAAGCCTTTCTCTGTTGGTTTCCGTATCGAACATAAGCAAGCGATGATCGATGAAGCTCGCTTCGGTAAAAACGCAGGTAATCCTATCTTAGGTGCAGCGGACTACAAATTAGTTCACCACTGTAAAAATGGCCGCACTGTATACAGCTTCTGTATGTGCCCGGGTGGTACTGTGGTTGCAGCGACTTCTGAAGAAGGCCGCGTAGTAACCAACGGCATGAGCCAATACTCTCGTGCAGAACGTAACGCAAACAGTGCCATCGTTGTGGGTATCGACCCAGAGCGTGATTACCCAGGTGACGCACTAGCAGGTATCCGCTTACAACGTGAATTAGAAAGTGCCGCTTATGTTCTAGGTGGCGAGAACTACGACGCCCCTGCACAGAAAATCGGTGACTTCCTGAAAGGTCGCGATCCAAGTGAAATCGGTGAAGTAAAACCATCATTCACACCGGGTATCCACCTAACTGATATTTCAAAAGCGCTGCCTGATTTTGCTATCGAAGCAATTCGTGAAGCAATCCCAGCGTTCGAGAAGAAGATCAAAGGCTTCTCTACGCCAGATGGTCTACTAACAGGTGTTGAGACTCGTACGTCTTCTCCTGTCTGCATCAAACGTGGCAAAGACTACCAAAGCATCAACCTTAAGGGCTTCTTCCCTGCTGGTGAAGGCGCAGGCTACGCGGGTGGTATCCTATCTGCTGGTATCGATGGTATTAAGGCTGCGGAAGCTTTAGCACTGTCTATGGTTGAACAGAACCAAGCAGAGAAGATTGAGATCGCTTAACAGCGCGTTTTAATATTATCTAAAGCTAAAAATCCAGTGTCTGATGACACTGGATTTTTTTATTGCGTAAAGCTATTTATAGTTATTGAGTAACGACTTCGTCAGCGATACTTACAAGTATCTTTTGACCAATTCACACCATCATCTGAACATTCCATTCGACTTGTTCCATTCTGGTAATAATAACCTTTGGTCCAGTTACCTTGAGAGTATTTAGACGTTATCGTTTGAGTGTAATCAAACGGTGTATTCTCAATGTACGCTGCATTGATAGGCTTTGGTTTTGTACCCTTCGAGGTTAGCGATATGTATCAAGCCTTGTTGGCTAGTTTGCATGTTTGGAGCAAGGCTAAAGACAATAGAAAGAACAACCGCAACAGGACAAACGGTTTTATTGATTAAGTTTTTCACAGAGCTCTTCCGAAATTCGTTGCTTGCGAACTTCATCAAGCAATTTGAGTTTAATGCTGCGGTTGGTGAAGTAAGTGACAAACACCATCACCACACCAATCACCGCCGCCCAGTCTTGGATACTGAATGCCCCGGTAAGAGCCAGTAAGCCGCTAGTGAGATATGAAGAGAAGGAACTGAGTTTATCTTGCATATTACTCCCACAAAAAAGCACCCGACTTTCACAATTGAAAGGGGTGCTTTGTCAGTTATAAACGGTAGAAACGAAAAAAACCCGCCGAGTGGGCGAGGTTTTCTATCGCGCAAATAATGCATCATTAAATATGCAGTGTCAACTCATAAGCTATCATTTAAATTAAATGTTACATTTAGGTATATCAGTAACAACTTTATCGAAGTTATACCCTCAACACCATTAGACTTTAAAGTGATAAAAACCAGTTAACTATCTAATTTATATACTAATTAAAACAAAACCGTATATAATCAAACGATGTAATAGTTCCTTAAGTTAACAACAGACCGGCTTTGTTGCGTAATTAAATTTAAAGATAGAACAACCCCGTTTCGCGTATTTC
>NZ_JBFSUD010000072.1:0-23323 GCF_041467175.1 Vibrio sp. 10N.247.310.24 | reverse complement strand
GGGAGTTCGAATCTCTCCACCCCTGCCATATTTAAGGCTCTAGCAGAAATGCTAGGGCCTTTTTGCTTTCTGAAGCTAATTATACGCCATTAGCAAAGCAGCGGATTCTCCGGCTTGCCAAAATAGCGCGTGTTGGGAGTCTAAACCTCTACTCCTGCCACATACAAAGCCTCAGCAGAAATGCTAGGTTTTTTTACGTCTGTTGCTTCTTCGAAGCAATGTTGGGAGAACTAGGCGTCCTCCTAACTTACCAGTTTGGTTGAATCTCCGGAGTGCCGACTCAGTCCTCCTCTGGCATATTTAAGGATCTAGACTGCACGCCCCGGTAGAAAGACTAGACCCTTCTTGCTACTGCATCAGATGTTCTATAGAGAAGTTTCGGTTCTAGAACATTGGTGTGCGAAGCTTTACTCTAATTACAATTCCTCTTCGATCGTGGTTCTCTTTCTACACTTTATTATGCTTTCAATACTTCACTTGAAAAGAAGGCCATGTATCTTTACTTAATTTATTTCCGTAAATACTTTGTGTTTATCTTCGCTCGAATGCACTCAAACTGGTGGTTGCTTGTTGGCCTGTTTGGAAGCGTTAGGTACGACAAAGAGTCGTGATTGCAGATAGCAATCATGACTAAAGTAGTGGTCAGAGATAGGGAGCAACTTGTAGGCTAGAGAGGCGTGCTTGTTGATGGACACAGGTACAAAAAAGGCCGCTTATACTAAGCGACCTTCGTTTATATTTTTCGGTGTTAATCCAATTCTTTCTCAGCTTGTTTCGCTTTTTCTATCATTGGAGTGATTGTTGATCCTTGAGCCAGAATAGAGAATACAACAACAGCATAGGTCATAACGAGGATTATCTCTTTAACATCTATTGCCTTGTCTTCAATCACCCAGATACCTGAAGGGATTGAAAGTGCCATGGCTAGAGCTAAGCCTCCGCGTAAACCACCCCAAGTTAGAATCTTAGTTGACCACGGGTTGTAAGTTCTAAAGCGTTTAAATCCAATATAAGACAAGAAAACACTTAGGTAGCGAGCACTCAATACTAGAGGAACTGCGAACGCCATCAAAATCCAATCTTCTTGGTGGAACTTGAATAGCAGCATAGACATACCAATCAACAAGAATAGTACGCCATTTAAGAACTCATCTATTAATTCCCAGAAATGGTCTAGGTGATCCTCACTTTCCTTAGAAAATCCGATGAAGCGTGTCCAGTTGCCTATCATGATACCAGATACCACCATTGCTAATGGTCCAGATACATGCAGAACCTCTGCAAAAGCATAACCAGCTGTAGGAATACCGATGGTTAATAGCAACTCCATCGAGTGGTCATCGGTGTTGCTGATTAGATAGTGGAATATCAAACCTAAAACAAATCCGTATACGATACCGCCAATAGCCTCTTGGACGAATAACATGGTCACGCTACCTACAGTCGGTGCTTCTGTGCCGAACGCAATGGTAAATAGGGTTACGAAGATGACTAGGCCAAAACCATCGTTGAATAGAGATTCTCCCTCTATTTGAGTAGAGATTCGTCTGGGAGCATCGAGCTTCTTCACTATTGCTAATACAGCTATTGGATCGGTTGGAGATATTAGAGAACCAAACAGTAAGCAATAAATTAGGTCAAATTGAATACCGATAAATTGACAGAATCCATAAAGTACAAAGCCAATAAAGAATGTCGAAAATAGTGTAGCACCAAGAGCGAGTACCGTTATTTCCCATTTCTGATCTTTTAGATTAGGTAACTTAATCCCCAAACCACCTGCAAAGAGTAAGAATCCCAGTATTCCTTTCAGGAGGAAGTCTTCAAAATTGATACTGGCAACGGTTTCTGAGGCGATGTCAGCCAATTGGAACCAATTGTTTTGTCCCGCAATGATAATCAATAGAGATAGCATCATTGAACCAGCTGTGATGGCGATGGTTGTCTGCATTTTACCAATTTTGGTATTAACGAAAGCAATAAGCATGGCAGCAGCGGACAAGAAGCATAAGGTGTAATAGACCGACATTGGGAACTCAATATGTAACAAAATATGAATATTAATTCTCGTTCTCTCATGCTCAAATAGCAAACATTTTTTTGTCATGACTTGGTCATTTACTTCATATTTTAGACGTCTAGACTCCTTTTGAATGTGTGGTAGGATGGAGAGATAATTAAAGGAATGAGGTTGTATCGTGGGAAGTAATGTAAGGCAAAAGATTGAGGCTCTGTTGAAGCAACGAATTTTACTGATTGATGGTGGTATGGGTACCATGATTCAGGATTATAAATTGGAAGAGCAAGACTATCGCGGTGAGCGATTTGCTGATTGGCATAGTGACTTAAAAGGTAACAATGACCTTTTGGTACTTACGCAGCCTAAGCTTATCAAAGATATCCATATGGAGTATTTGGAAGCCGGTGCTGATATCCTCGAGACCAATACCTTTAACGCTACAACCATCGCTATGGCCGACTATGATATGGAAAGTCTTAGCGAAGAAATTAACTATGCTGCTGCTAAGTTGGCTCGTGAAGCGGCAGATGAATGGACAGTGAAGACTCCTGATAAACCCCGTTTCGTGGCGGGTGTGTTAGGTCCAACTAACCGAACTTGTTCTCTCTCTCCAGATGTTAATGATCCGGGCTATCGTAATGTTAGCTTTGATGAACTTGTTGAGGCTTACTCTGAATCGACTCGTGCGCTTATCAAGGGCGGTTCAGACTTAATTCTTATTGAAACTATCTTCGATACGTTAAACGCGAAAGCGTGTGCTTTTGCGGTTGAATCTGTCTTTGAAGAAGTAGGTATCATTTTACCGGTTATGATCTCCGGTACTATCACAGATGCATCTGGTCGGACGCTTTCCGGACAAACAACAGAAGCATTCTATAATGCCCTTCGTCATGTAAAACCTATCTCATTTGGATTGAACTGTGCATTAGGTCCAGATGAATTGCGCGAATATGTCGGTGAGATGTCTCGTATCTCCGAATGTCATGTTTCTGCACACCCTAATGCGGGTTTACCTAACGCATTTGGTGAGTATGACCTTTCTCCCGAAGATATGGCTGAACACGTCAAGGAATGGGCTGAAAGTGGTTTCTTGAACTTAATTGGTGGTTGTTGTGGTACGACGCCAGAACATATACGCCAAATGGCAGAAGCTGTTGAAGGTGTAACACCGCGCCAATTACCAGATTTACCCGTCTCTTGTCGTCTCTCTGGTTTAGAGCCATTGACGATATCCAAGGAATCTCTGTTTGTTAACGTGGGTGAGCGAACTAACGTTACGGGCTCTGCTCGCTTTAAGCGCCTTATCAAAGAAGAGCTATATGATGAAGCTTTGAGTGTGGCTCGAGAGCAAGTTGAGAATGGCGCTCAAATTATCGATATCAACATGGATGAAGGGATGCTAGACGCTGAGGCGTGTATGGTTAAATTCCTTAATCTATGTGCGTCTGAGCCTGAGATCTCGAAAGTGCCAGTCATGGTCGACTCTTCAAAATGGGAAGTTATTGAAGCGGGTCTGAAATGTATTCAGGGTAAAGGCATCGTTAACTCGATCTCATTGAAGGAAGGGAAAGAGAAGTTTGTCGAACAAGCGAAACTGGTTCGCCGATATGGTGCTGCCGTTATCGTGATGGCGTTCGATGAAGTTGGCCAAGCTGATACTCGAGAGCGTAAGGTTGAGATTTGCACTAATGCCTACAATATTCTGGTTGATGAAGTGGGCTTCCCACCTGAAGATATTATTTTTGACCCGAACATTTTTGCTGTGGCGACAGGTATTGATGAGCATAACAACTATGCGGTCGATTTCATTGAAGCTGTAGGGGACATCAAACGAGACTTACCTCATGCGATGATTTCTGGTGGTGTATCGAATGTTTCGTTCTCATTCCGAGGTAATAACTACGTTCGTGAGGCTATCCACGCAGTATTCCTATACCACTGCTTTAAAAACGGTATGGATATGGGCATCGTAAATGCTGGGCAATTAGAGATTTACGATAATGTCCCTGAGGATTTACGTGAAGCCGTTGAAGATGTGGTTCTAAACCGCCGAGATGATTCCACTGAGCGCTTGCTAGATATCGCAACTGAATATCTAGAGCGTGCAGTTGGAAAAGTTGAAGATAAATCTGCTTTAGAGTGGCGTACCTGGCCAGTAGAAAAACGCTTAGAGCATTCCTTAGTGAAAGGTATTACCGACTTTATTGTTGAAGATACCGAAGAAGCTCGTGTTAATGCCTCTCGCCCTATCGAGGTGATAGAAGGCCCATTAATGGATGGTATGAATGTGGTTGGTGACCTCTTTGGTGAAGGTAAGATGTTCCTTCCTCAAGTGGTGAAATCTGCACGTGTTATGAAGCAAGCGGTAGCCCATCTAGAGCCATTTATCAATGCAACCAAAGACGTAGGTGCAACTAACGGAAAAATCTTACTTGCGACCGTAAAAGGAGATGTTCACGATATTGGAAAAAATATTGTGGGCGTTGTCTTGCAGTGTAATAACTACGAAATTATCGATTTAGGCGTGATGGTTTCATGTGAAAAAATCCTTAAGGTCGCTAAGGAAGAAAACGTCGATATCATTGGCCTTTCGGGTTTGATCACTCCTTCCCTGGATGAGATGGTGCATGTTGCGAAAGAAATGGAAAGACAAGGCTTTAAACTGCCTCTTCTCATCGGTGGAGCAACCACATCTAAAGCGCATACAGCCGTTAAGATTGAACGGAACTACTCTGAGCCTGTGGTCTACGTAAACAATGCTTCACGTGCGGTGGGTGTGTGTACTTCGTTGCTATCTAACGAATTGAAACCTGCATTTGTTGAGAAGTTGAATATTGATTACGATCGCGTTCGCGATCAGCATAATCGTAAGAAGCCTCGTACTAAACCGGTCACTCTTGAAAGAGCACGTGCTAATAAAGTAGCTATCGATTGGGATGCTTACACGCCACCGGCACCCGCTAAACCGGGAGTTCACATCTTTAATGATTTTGATGTGGCAACTTTGCGTCAGTACATCGACTGGACTCCATTCTTTATGACATGGTCATTGGTCGGTAAATACCCTGCAATTCTTAGTCATGAAGAAGTGGGCGAGGAAGCGAAACGCTTATTCAAAGATGCCAACGATTTATTGGATCGAGTACAGAAAGAGAAATTACTTGGAGCTCGTGGGATGTGTGCGATGTTCCCTGCTAACAGCGTTGGCGATGATATCGAAGTGTATACCGATGAATCTCGTACTGAAGTGTTAAAGGTTTTACACAACCTTCGTCAACAAACCGAGAAGCCAAAAGGTTTTAACTACTGTTTGTCTGATTACATCGCTCCAAAAGAAAGCGGGAAAGCGGACTGGATTGGCGGTTTTGCCGTAACGGGGGGGATTGGTGAACGTGAATTGGCTGATGAATACAAAGCCAATGGCGATGATTACAATGCCATCATGATTCAAGCGGTTGCTGACCGATTGGCTGAAGCGTTCGCGGAGTATCTGCATAAAGAAGTGAGAAAGGATATTTGGGGTTACTCGCCAGATGAGGACTTGTCTAACGACGATTTGATTCGTGAGAAGTACCAAGGTATTCGTCCAGCTCCAGGTTACCCTGCTTGCCCAGAACATACAGAAAAAGGAACGTTGTGGGAGTTGATGGACGTTGAAAAAGCGATCGACATGTCACTAACAACGAGCTACGCGATGTGGCCTGGTGCTTCAGTGTCTGGTATGTACTTTTCACATCCTGATGCCCGATACTTTGCGATTGCACAGATTCAACAGGATCAAGTGGATAGCTATGCCGACCGTAAAGGTTGGGATATGTTGGAAGCTGAGAAGTGGTTAGGCCCAAACATTAACTAGTTTGAATCTATAACGAGCTTTGCTTCGCAATGTAAAAAAGAGAAAGGGTTGCTTAATAGCAACCCTTTTTGTATCTGTAATTTAGTTATTTATCTGTCGATGATAAACGGACTACCTACTCAAATAACTCTTGATGAAGTTTTTGAATCGCCAACTTAGACACAGATTCATCTAGCAAGAAGCATAGGTTGTGTGGGCTTGCTCCGTAACAAATCATACGTAGGTTGAAATCTTCTAGAGTGCCGAATACCTGCTTTGCATAGCCTTTGCTTTCGCTCATGTTGTTACCAATAAGAGCAACAAGGCATAGGTCGTGCTCAATATCTACGGAACACAACTCTTCAAGCTCAAGGCGAGCGGCTTCAGGTAACTCAGGAGCACCACCAGAGGTATCGGTTTGATCGAGAGTAAGTGAGACACTGATCTCTGAGGTAGTGATAAGATCGACTGAGATCTTATGTTTAGCCAGGATCTCGAATACCTTTGCCAAAAAACCATAGGCATGGAACATGTTAGCGCTGCGTAGCGTAACCATGGTTTGGTTGCAGCGTAGGGCAAGCGCTCTGAACAGAGGAGAGCTTTCAACTTGTTGACGAATCCATGTTCCACCAAGCTCTGGTGCTTTTGATGAGCCGACAAAAACAGGGATTTGATGGCGTAGTGCAGGAACCAGAGTTGAAGGGTGTAATATTTTCGCGCCAAAGTTTGCCATCTCAGATGCCTCACTGAAGCTGATCTCTGGGATAGGAGATGCTTTCGATGCGATGCGTGGATCTGTGGTGTAGATGCCTGGAACATCAGTCCAAATTTCTAAGCCAATCGCTTGTACCGACTCCGCAATCAGTGCAGCTGAGTAATCACTGCCGCCACGACCTAACGTTGTGGTGTTACCTTCGCTGTCGGCACCGATAAAACCTTGGGTAACGACAACTTGTTCTTCGCAAAGTGGAATCAGTTTCTGCTGTGCAAGGGCTGCAATATCTTCCAGTTGTGGTTCTGCTTTACCGAAATCATCATTGGTGCGCATCACTTCTCTGATATCAAAACGAGCCGCTGGTGTACCACGTTCGCGAATGATTTGAGCGAGGATATGTGTCGACATCAGTTCGCCACATGCCACTAGGTGATCGGTGAGTTTGGTACTGGCTTGGAATGATGCGGCTTCTGCAGCGCTCGCAATATCATCCAGAATACAGTGCATATCTTTTTCAATGCTAATTGGGTCAGCTAGCTGAGCAAGAATCGTATTATGAATGTCGGTTAACTGTGTCACTAGTTCTTGGCGACGAGTTTTATCTTGAACACCATTCGCGAGTTCAACAAGCAGGTTAGTCACGCCAGAGCATGCGCTACTCACGACCAGTTTCGTATTTGAGTTGTTTTCAATAATGGCAGCACAACGGCTCATTGCTTCAAAGTTGGCAACACTTGTTCCACCAAACTTAGCGACATTAAAAGAACCAGCTACATTAGATGCACTCACGATATATCTCCCACGATTTCCTAAAATAAAATTACTGTTGGGTAATCCAACGTCCGATGTTTTTCGAAGAGAGTTTTAGAGCAAAAAAGAGAGGAATTATTAGAATAGTAACCTCAGAAGCTCTTCACCATATAGAAATGGCGACAGTTAACGGGATTCAGCCCGCTCAACCGATAATAAAGGTCCTGCATCCTTTTATTATCTCGGCACTGCTCCCCATGAATGTTTTGTATTGGAAATGCGGTTCCACAAAACACCTGCCTGGGCAGTGCTCCTCTTCTGCTAGATAGCCATTTCATTGAACGTGTTTGCGCAAATAATGTCAATCCGTAACGTGAGATAATTGAAAAATAATTTTAACAATTATGTGACACTGGTTTGACCTCAATACTTATGGCTAATTGCTGAGGTAATCAATTTGCTTTAGGGTGGACTGTTCACAACATTAACGTAAGGGATGTACATGTCTAATTTAACACTCACTGCTGCTATCGATAGTTTTTATCCGCCACACCGAACGTTAATGGGGCCGGGGCCTTCAGACATTTCTCCTCAAGTTTTACAGGCCTTAAGCCGTCCAACCATTGGTCACCTCGACCCGCTATTTATTGCGATGATGGATGAGCTTAAACAACTTCTTAAGTATTCATTCCAAACAGAGAATGAATTTACGATTGCTGTTTCTGCTCCAGGCAGTGCGGGCATGGAAACCTGTTTTGTTAATTTGATTGAGCCTGGTGAAAAGGTCATTGTTTGTCGTAACGGTGTTTTTGGTGAGCGTATGCGCGAGAATGTTGTTCGCTGCGGTGGTGAAGCGATCCTTGTTGATGACGAGTGGGGTAAGCCCGTTTCAGTTGAAAAGGTAGAAAAGGCATTGGCTGAAAACCCCGATGCTGTTGCTGTCGCATTTGTGCATGCCGAGACGTCTACTGGCGCGTTATCGGATGCTCAAGCTATTTCCGCAGTCGCTCGCCAGTTTGATGCATTGTCGATTGTGGATGCGGTGACATCATTAGGTGGTGTGCCATTGTTGGTTGATGAATGGCAACTCGATGCGGTTTATTCAGGCAGTCAGAAGTGTCTGTCTTGTGTACCTGGTTTATCTCCCGTGACGTTCTCTCAACGTGCTGTCGATAAAATGAAAGCACGTCAAGCTCCCGTACAAAGCTGGTTCTTGGATCAGAGCTTGGTATTAGGTTATTGGAGTGGAGAAGGTAAGCGTAGCTATCACCACACTGCGCCTGTGAACAGCCTATATGCTCTGCATGAGTCGTTGGTTTTATTGAAAAATGAAGGCCTGGATAATGCGTGGTCACGTCACCATGCGATGCACCAAGAGCTTAAAGAAGGCGTAGAAGCACTAGGATTAAAGTTTGTGGTTGATGAAGAGAGTCGCCTACCTCAATTGAATGCGCTTTACTTCCCTGAAGGGATTGATGAAGCCAAAATAAGAACGCAGCTGTTAGAAGAATATAATCTTGAAATCGGTGCAGGCCTTGGCTCTTTAGCTGGGAAGGCTTGGCGTATTGGTTTAATGGGTTATGGCGCTCGAAAAGAGAATGTAGCCTTATGCTTAAAAGCGTTGCAAGACGTTCTAAAATAGTAGCTATAAGCTGAAGTTCAAAAGAAAAGCGCACGAGAGATCGTGCGCTTTTTTGTGCCTAACCGAAAGGTCAGAAATGGTGCTTTAGTTCCGAGATCTAAACATCACTCAGCAGACGACAGGTTATCTTCTTGTGATACTCTTTTATACTGAATCTTGGAAAAGTCTCGATTTGGGAACAAGAAGCTCGCTTCACTGCGAATTTGTTCTGCCTTGCTGTGATCACCTAATCCTTGATACGCGAGAATCAGGTTGCTGTAGAAAGCAGGCCTTGGCTTACTCTTTATGATCTCTAACGACCAATCTATATAAGGCTGGATCAGGCTAGGATCGGCTTTGTAGAGGCCGATATTTAGATAGGTACTGTACACGTCCCAATCATAGCGATCTTTCCATACTACGGGGTTCGTTACCTGCTTAAGAATGTCCGGGTTTTTCGGCTTAGACATTTCAAATTTAGTGAGTACATAATTGGTGTGTAAGGCACTCAGCATGTAAAAACTCACCAAGATAGGAACGACTAAGCTCGACACTCTGAATAGGGTTTTACTGACGATACTAAACGGCTGCTGATAGTGGCGAGAAGTCCGTTGATCGACCCAGTAAATCAAAATGATAAAGGTTATCCAGTGAATCGCCGAGTGGTAAAAAGGATACTCAAGCTGAGAATGTAAGAGTATTGGTATGAACAGCGCAAGTAGTGCTAGACGTGTTCCTTTCGCTGAGTTAGCTATGCGTGACATCACCAACACCGCAGCAATCAAGATCCCGATGATTGGTACTATTCCGCCCTCAACCCCCCAAAACAGGAACTCATTGTGTGGGTGATCCATTGAAGGAAGGCCGGGATGATAATTTGGGTTGAGTTGATGCTGGCGAGCTGTGTATAGCGTGTACTCGGATTCGAATTTCCCGTAGCCATACCCTGTAAATGGCTTTTCGATCATCATATCGAGCGCTTGCGGAAAGGTATAAGCTCGTGGGCTTTCTAAGTTAGCCCTTTTGCTTGCGAGGCTATCAGTTGTACTGAGGCTGATCACCGAAAAAGCGACGACGATACCGACTACCACTGATACACACCATCCGTAGAAGCGCTTCTTGGTCGAGAACTTGTAAAGGTAAGGCAGAATGCAGACAAACCCGATTACGGCAGCCAACCATCCTGTACGTGATGCAATGATGATCAGCAAAGGTACGGTTAAGGTTGGTGTCAGGTATAGTAAGAATGACTCGCTAATTTTGCGATTATATTTAGCAGGCTGTCTCGCTAAAAGATAAGCTGAAAGCACAAAACCGGTAGCTAAAAAGCTGGCCATAACATTCGGTTGTTGAAATATCCCATAAGGTCTATTGGCCGCAGTGTTATAACCAAATAGGTTGCCAGGTTCCAGTAAGAAATATTGCACATAGCCAAAAAGTGCTTGTAGGACGACAGCAAGAACAATGAACCACAACATGCGTTGTTTGTGTTTGTTACTGAATTTAAATTGCTGAAGCACCACGAATAAAGCGAAGCCCGCCCACAATCCCAGTAGTCGGCCTGATGCGGCTTGAGGAGAGGCGTTGCTGTAAATAATGGGCAACGTCAGTATCACGCAGCTTATTAGCAAGCCAACGGTTAACTTTGAATATTTGAGTGCTCGGTTAGTGGCAAGCTGGTAGAAGCCAATCGCCAACGTAAAGCTAAGAGCTAACCAAGTGGTTGGATTAAAGGATAAAGCGAGGCCTGAGCCTCCAGGATTGGGCATGAAAAAGTGCATGGCTAATAAGAATATAACAGCTAAAGAGGCAAGGAATGCCTTGTTAAGCGGAAGCTGAGTTCTCTGATTTTCTAGCTGGGTACCGCTAGTATGTATTGTTGCCATAAATCCCTAACCTTATAAAAACAGAGCTTGTTCCTTCTGAAAAAAGCCCTGTTACTTTAACATTTTTCTGTCTGCTCGCAGGGAGCTATTTTACACCTACTTCAAATTTAACATAGGCTTAAGGAAGCGAGCAGTGTGCGAACCTTCGACTAACGCCACATCTTCAGGTGTACCTTCTGCAACAATTTCACCGCCTCCTTGACCACCTTCAGGGCCAAGATCTAGGATCCAGTCCGCTGTTTTGACGACGTCTAGGTTATGCTCAATCACGACAACCGTATTACCGTGATCCCGTAATCTATGCAGTACCGTTAACAGTTGCTGGATATCGTGGAAATGTAGGCCTGTTGTTGGCTCATCGAGAATGTATAAGGTTTTCCCCGTGTCTCGCTTAGATAACTCTCTTGCTAACTTAACACGTTGTGCTTCACCGCCAGACAAGGTTGTTGCTGCTTGTCCGAGGCGAATGTAGGAAAGGCCAACATCCATTAGGGTTTGCAGCTTACGAGCGATAACGGGTACCGGGTTGAAGTATTCACGAGCATCTTCGACAGTCATCTCTAGAACTTCGTCAATGGTTTTACCCTTGTAGCGGACCTCTAGAGTCTCACGGTTATAACGCTTACCTTTACACACATCACACGGTACATACACATCTGGCAAGAAATGCATCTCTACTTTGATGACACCGTCTCCCTGACACGCTTCACAGCGACCACCACGAACGTTAAAACTGAATCGACCTGGCTTGTAGCCACGAGATCGTGATTCTTGGGTACCTGCAAATAACTCACGAATTGGCGTGAAAATACCAGTGTAGGTTGCAGGGTTTGATCTAGGGGTGCGACCGATAGGGCTTTGATCAATATCGATCACTTTGTCGAAATGCTCTAAGCCTTTTATCTTTTTGTGCTGTGCCGGAACCGCAGTGGTTGCACCGTTTAATTGAGTGTGAGCAACTTTAAAGAAGGTGTCATTGATTAGTGTTGATTTTCCTGACCCCGATACCCCCGTAATACAGCTGAACAAGCCTACAGGGATTGTCGCAGTGACATTCTTTAGGTTGTTTCCTTTCGCGCCAACGATCTCGACGACCTTTTTCTTGTTGATAGGCGTTCTTTGTTTTGGTACCGCAATTTCTTTGGCGCCGCTCAGGTATTGCCCTGTTAAAGAGTTCGGATTTTCGATGATGTCTTGCATGGTACCTTCTGCCACCACGTGACCACCATGAACACCTGCGCCTGGACCTATATCGATAACATGGTCAGCGCAACGAATCGCATCTTCGTCATGCTCAACAACAAGTACGGTATTTCCTAAGTCTCTTAGGTGAACCAGAGTTTGTAGTAGACGTTCATTATCACGCTGGTGGAGGCCAATCGATGGTTCATCCAGCACATACATAACACCCACTAAACCGGCTCCAATTTGACTTGCTAGACGAATTCTTTGCGCTTCACCACCTGACAGTGTTTCTGCACTGCGTGATAGGTTCAGGTAATTCAAACCAACGTTCACCAAAAAATGCAGACGATCATTGATCTCTTTCATCACTTTATCAGCAATTTGTCCACGCTGGCCGTCTAACTTCAACTCTTGGAAAAATTGTAGTGCGTCAGCAATACTGAGCTGAACGATTTCTGGCAGTGTGGTATCGCCAATAAAGACATTTCGAGCTTCTAATCTTAAGCGTGTACCATCACAGCTAGAGCATGATTTCGTTGATATGTACTTGGCAAGATCTTCACGCACCGCGCTAGATTCAGTGTCGCGGTAACGGCGTTCCAGCGTATTTAAAATACCTTCAAAGGGGTGACGCTTGACTCGGATATCACCACGATCATTGATGTATTTGAATTCAACTTCAGTTCTACCAGAGCCCTTGAGGATGATCTCTTGAGTTTTCTTTGGTAAAGAGTTGAACGGAGCATAAAGGTCAAAACCATAATGGTCTGATAGCGATGTCAGCATTTGGAAATAGTAATAATTTTTCTGATCCCAGCCTTTTATCGCACCTTCTGCAATGCTTAGGTTCTCATCTAAAATTACTCGAGTTGGGTCAAAATATTGTTGAACACCAAGTCCATCACACGTACCACATGCACCAGCAGGATTGTTGAATGAGAATAGGCGAGGCTCAAGTTCTTGCATGCTGTAGCCACACTTTGGACAAGCAAAATTAGCCGAGAACACGATCTCTTCTTGTTCTTTATCATCCATCCAACCGACTACAGCGATACCGCCAGAGAGCTCTAATGTTGTCTCAAACGATTCAGCTAAACGCTGTTGAAGATCTGGGCGAACCTTAAAGCGATCAACGACAACTTCAATGGTGTGCTTCTTGTGCAGTTCCAATGTTGGTGGATCGGACAAATCACAGGTCTCGCCATCAATACGGGCACGGATAAAGCCTTGAGCCGCTAGGTTCTCAAGCGTTTTAACGTGCTCACCTTTACGTTCTTTGACTATCGGAGCCAAAAGCATCATCTTTGAACCAGCAGGCAGTTCTAAGACTTTATCGACCATTTGACTGATGGTTTGTGCTGCAAGAGGGGTATTGTGATCAGGACAGCGTGGTTCACCGACTCGCGCGTAAAGCAGTCTTAGGTAATCATAGACTTCAGTGATGGTGCCAACCGTTGAACGAGGATTGTGAGAAGTTGATTTCTGTTCTATCGAGATGGCTGGAGATAAACCTTCGATGTGGTCGACATCAGGCTTTTCCATGAGAGATAGAAATTGACGAGCATAGGCCGACAGAGACTCAACATAACGACGTTGACCTTCTGCGTAGAGGGTATCAAACGCAAGTGACGACTTTCCTGAACCTGATAATCCAGTGATAACCGTTAGCTTATCACGGGGTATGGTTAGGTTAATGTCTTTGAGGTTATGCGTACGAGCGCCTCTAATTTCTATTTTATCCATCTCAACAGACCATGTAATTTTAAGTGGCTAAAGTATTACATAGAGTGAGATTTGTGCAAAGTTTTACTGGATAAAAAAACAGTAAACAAAAAAGGGTGACTCAAAGAGCCACCCTTTCTACCAATTTAAACGTTGATTATTAACCCGTTGTCACGCTTCTTTCTTTGTCGAGTGCTTACCTAGTTCGATTTGCTTTTGGTCTTTTTTGTATAGATTTTCAAAGCAGTAGTTTGTTGCTTCGATATAACCTTCAACACTACCGCAATCAAAACGTTGGCCTTTAAATTTGTAAGCCAACACACAGCCTGCTCTTGCTTGTTTTAGCAATGCATCAGTGATTTGGATTTCGCCGCCTTTGCCTGGTTCAGTCTGCTCGATCAGTTCAAAGATATCTGGAGTCAGAATGTAGCGGCCAATGATCGCTAGGTTGCTTGGTGCAGTACCTGGTTCTGGCTTTTCTACCATGTCATCGACACGGAAAAGATCGTCTTTGATCATCTCGCCCGAGATAACACCGTATTTATGAGTTTCGTTTTCAGGCACTTCTTGTACTGCAACGATTGAGCAACGGAACTGCTTGTATAGCGCAACCATTTGAGCCAGAACGCCTTGCTGCTCGTTCACACAAAGGTCATCAGCAAGCACAACGGCGAAAGGCTCATCACCCACAAGTTCACGACCAGTCAAGATAGCATGGCCTAGACCTTTCATTTCGCGTTGACGAATGTAGGTAAAGTTTGCTGCTTCAATCGTCTCACGAATATTGATCAGCAAGTCTTCTTTATTGGTACCGCTAATTTGGTGCTCTAGCTCGTAGTTCTTATCAAAGTGATCCATCAGTGAATGTTTACCACGGCCAGTAACGATGCACATTCCATCCATACCGGCTTCGATAGCTTCCTCTACACCGTATTCAATCAGAGGTTTGTTTACTACAGGCATCATTTCTTTCGGCATTGACTTAGTTGCTGGTAAAAAACGTGTACCGTAGCCTGCTGCCGGGAAAAGGCACTTTTTGATCATGATAAGACCCTTTATCTATAATAATTATTGATTCAACTGATTTGTTGATATTTCTGAGGGCAACTCTAGCATATGTTATGTCGAAATTTCAGCAACAATACCAATGATTACTCGAGCTTCCCTCAAAATTATTGTCAGATTAGAGGCGGAGTGGTTATGCAAGCAAGTTTTGGTTTGCCCATGCAATAGCTTGGACTCTATTTTTCACCGCTAACTTACGGAATATTTGATAGAGGTGGGATTTGACCGTGAATTCGCTAATGAAAAGGTCATCGGCTATTTGAGTATTTGATGATCCTGATTGAAGGCAGCGAATGACTTGGATTTCACGAATAGTTAAATCAACATTGGTTGGGGTCGTATTGGTATTGACCATATTACGATAATAAAACAGAAGCTGATTAGTCACCTTCCTAGGTAGCCAGTTGTCACCATCGATCACTTCTTGAAGACCACGAGCAATCTTGTCCTTTTGTTCAGTGTTGTAAAAGAGTCCTTTTAGTACCCCATAGGTAAGAAGCTCTGAGGTTGGAAGTTGCTGGGGGACATTGAATAAAATGATTTCGTGATTTTTCCACATAACAGTCAGGTTAGGACAAATAACCAGTAGTTGTGGTACCCCTCTATAATCGACGAGCAAGATCCGGTTACTCTGCTTTCTATCAACTAACATTAATTCGTCGGGTGTCATTTTGTAGAGAATAATAGATAAGTGCTTTTCTATCTCCTTTACATGTAGATAGGTATCGTTTGGGTCGATGCACAGAAAGTGTAAAGTGCGAGCGTATCTTGATTTTCTCATTGAAACGTCCTGTTTGAGTGGGATTAGATTCCACGTTGTCATGCAGGCTTTCGCTTCTCTAGCGCCTTGATAGTGACTTGCGTTGAATATCAATTATCAAAGTAAATGAGTGGTTTGTAAGTGGAGAAAAAAGCAACATCGCTCTGAATATCATGATTTGTTACGTTTTTATTCTTTGTGGTGGAGTGAGAATAGGAAGCGATTTATCACAGCAGAAAAGCATGCTATTCTTGTGCGCTAAAATTTTCTGAGACTATGAATTTAGACGGAGCAAATCATGGCTAGCCGTGGAGTTAACAAAGTTATATTAGTGGGTAACCTAGGTAATGACCCTGAAATTCGTTACATGCCAAATGGCGGTGCAGTAGCGAACATTACCATTGCAACGTCAGAGTCATGGCGTGACAAAGCAACTGGCGAACAGCGCGAAAAAACAGAATGGCACCGTGTTGCTCTGTTTGGCAAGCTGGCGGAAGTTGCTGGTGAGTACCTACGTAAAGGTTCCCAAGTTTACATTGAAGGTCAACTTCAAACGCGTAAATGGCAAGATCAAAGCGGTCAAGATCGCTACACAACAGAAGTCGTTGTTCAAGGCTTCAACGGTGTAATGCAAATGCTTGGCGGTCGTGCTCAAGGCGGTGCTCCTGCCCAAGGTGGTATGGGTAACAACCAACAGCAAGGTAGTTGGGGTCAGCCACAGCAGCCACAACAACAGCAGCAACAATACAGTGCGCCAGCTCAACAGCAGCCGAAAGCACCTCAACAAGCTCCTCAGCAGGCTCAACCTCAATATAATGAGCCGCCGATGGATTTTGATGATGACATCCCATTTTAACGAAAGACAAATTTATAAATGTTGAAAAACACACTAAAGGCCGCTAATAGCGGCCTTTTCTTTTATTTTTCTAAAAAAAGTGTTTATTTTTCAAGTTGAATTTGTATATTATTTATGTACAAATTATTATGTTGATTTCTTTGGTGTGGTATGAAGATTGCGATAAAGAAGTTTGTAAGCGGTGAGCGTTATGTCTTTTTACTAGACGATGACGGCATGCCTGATTTTTGGGTGACGCACTTTGTCACTATGAAACTCAGAAAGGATATAACGACATCCTCAATTCAACAGTATCTAAAGTCCATCAAACACTTAAAACTTTGGGAAAGTATAACTGGCAGAGATCTGCTTGAAGAGATTTACAATGGTGTCATACCAACTCTCGATGATATCAATGCTCTGAAAGAGCATTGTAGCTATCGGGCTAGCGTTTTCAAAAATCAGACTAAAACAAATGTTATCGATATGGGCAAATTTCATCTTTCTAAATCAAAAGATAAGCCAACCGTCACAAAGTCCCAGTATATCACTCGCATAGCTCACATTACTGAATATCTGCACTTTTGTGGGATAGAGCGAGTTAAGAAAATGCCTTCTGCTGTGCAGTTATCTGATGCGCTTGACGTAATGAAGAATCAGCTAAAAAGCGGTATGCCGAAGGATCGTTTAAAAAGCAAACAGATGGCTATGGATAAATCAGGGATTTCAGATGATGTATTTGAAGATTTTGTTGCCGTGGCTAACCCCAACTCTGAACATAATCCATTTAGTAACTCTGTCATTCGGTTCCGAAATTACCTCATCGTTCAAGTTTTGTATGAAACAGGCTTTAGACGAAGTGAATTAGCAGCTCTAAGAGTTGGCGACATCGGTACTGACACTGACAACTCCACCTTGTCAGTTGTACGCAGACATAATAGTAAAGAAGATCCTCGTTTAGATGAGCCTACGGCAAAGACGCTTGGTAGAACCGTTCCAATCTCGAAAGAACTGAGAGATTTACTAAATATCTACGTTAGAACATATCGTTTTCAGACAAAATCGGCCAAAAAACATCCATTTATATTTGTTTCTCACAAAGCCAAACTCGGAAGCTACGAATCGGGTCAACCGCTTGTTAAGCAAACGATAAACGATATTTTTAATCGTATTCGGAAGGTTAATTTTGAACGTTTTTGGGGTATAACGCCACACAGCTTTAGGCATTATTTCAACCATCAGCTATCTAAATGTATTGACCAAGAACGAGAAGCGGTTAAGCAGGAAGTACAGCGATTAGAAGCTGAAGGGAAACACCAAGAAGCCAAGCAATACGCAAACGATAATACCATCACCGAGCAACGCGAGCTGGAAATCAGAGCAGAGGATAATGGACATTCCGACCCAAATTCTGGTCGGCCTTATTTGAAACGAACTGTGATAGAACAAGCGAATAAGATGCGAAAGAAGATGCATGCAAATTTAAAGCATCAGGCTGAAGTAGGTATTTATGGCTATTAATGGGCAAAAATCCAGTGGTTATAGAGATATAAAGTCAAAGTCAGACAAGCGATTAAGTAAAGCTAACTATGAGTTTGACGTTTATTCTGATAATTGGCAGTTGGATGCCAATGTGCGTTTAAATTTGGCTCTTTTAGAGCCATTAAGTCTAACTCCTAAGTTTTCTGCGTGTTTCAGACTTGCTTTGGCGGACTACGCTGCTGAGTTTTCATCTAACTATGCACGCAATATTTTTTCTTACACTCGGTTGCTATTTGAAATGGGTGTAACTGATAAAATAACAGAGCAGTATGTTATTAATTTCAAAAGTAGTTTGACCCAAAATACAGAATACAAGCTAGGATACATCCGTGCTTTTTTGCTTGATTGGCATGACAAGGAAATCTACGGTGTTGATAAGAAAGTTGTTGGCTTGCTCTCAGCGCTCAAAATTTCAGGAAATGAAAAAGGAAAAGCGGTTGCACTCGGTTGCCCGTATAGCGGCGCTTATACACTGGAGGAGCAATCAGCATTCATTACGTGGTACGTAGATGCATTTACAGAGCAGCTCTTTTCACTATACGACTATGCGTTCATCATGGCATTGCAGTACACAGGTGCTCGGCCTATTCAATTAACCCATTTGTATTATGAGGATCTACTTATAAGAACAGAGGCTGGCATTGAACACTTTGATTTACGAATACCCAACGCCAAAAAACGTAATGAAACGTTTAGAGGGTCTTACCAAATCAAAAAAGATGTTAGCGAAGACCTAATATTGGTGCTGACTGCACAGGCAAAACAATCAATAAAAATGATTGAAGAGCATTTCAACGTCAGCCTTACTAGTCAGCAGAAAAAGCAGATCCCCATTTTTATTAATGAGCGAGAGATATTGAATCTCACTTACTTTAGTGCATTTGAAGAAATACAACAGAAAACGTCTGATTTATTGTGCTTACGGACTAATGGGGCTAATCCATCAGTGACAGAAATAGTAAGAAGGTTATCTCGGCTTTGCCCTTTAAAGACTGCTCGTATTAAAGTGGATGGGGGTTGCGGTGATTTACATATTAATCCACGTCGATTTCGTTACAGTCATGCGACGAACATGGCTATGCTTGGAGCCAGCGATCATACGATAGCTGAGGAGTTAGGACATGAAGATACTCAGAATGTCACCGTGTATACCGAGTTTAATGAAGAGATGGCTGACAGAATAGACGATGCGCTAGCTACCGATCTAACCCCATTAGCTCAAGCTTTTTCTGGCACGTTAATAGACAGTGAAAAAGACGCAATTCGAGCTAACGATCCTCGTAGTAGAATTAACAATGACGAGGGCAATCCTGTAGGAAATTGTGGAACATTCGGTTTTTGTGCCAACGGCTCCGTACATTGCTATACATGCAATAAATTTCAACCTTGGTTAAATGCTCCTCATGAGAAAATGTTGAAAAGTGTCGTCTCGAAGCGAGACCGAAAGCGTGAAATGGGAGCCAGTGAGTTTGTTTTGCAAGGACATAACCGCAGCATCAATGCTATTAAGGCGGTCATTCTAAAGTGTAATGCAAGAAAGCAAGAGTTAGAAAATGAAGGATCCTTAAATGTCTAATGTTTTGCTGTTTACTCCTAGGCATAAAGTTGATTTTCAAAAGAATTATGATGATTTTATCTCATTTGCAAAAAATGAACTGATTCTATTTGAAGACATTCAGTTCAAAACCCCTGAAGGTATTGTTCAAAATGGTTGGGAATGTGATAAGTGGTCGTGGATGACGAAAAGAGGAAAAAAGCTGACGATTGTTTTTGGGATAAGTGATAGTCATTCAAAGTATACGCCTTTCCAACCTCCTTTTTCTGACTTTGCGAAAGCATATGTTCGCTACCAACAATCACTTAATAAGAAAGACTCAACTACCTGGGCTTCGTCACTGGTATTCCTCTATCAAGCATTAGAAGAGCATGCAGCTCACAATGGAAAAACTTCAGTCGATATAATGAATATCAATAGTGACATGATTAATCGCGTTGAGCAGAAGATAAGGAACAGTCGTTTAGGCGCTGGCGGAAAACGTAATATCGGCCTTTCGCTCGATAAGGTGTTGAAATTCATCAAAGAAAAACGATTTAAATTAGATCAACAAGACTGGTCAAACCCGTTTCCTCGTCAATCTGACGCGAACATAAAACTAGACGCAAAAAGTCGCAAGGAAATGGAAGATAAATGTCCGTCAGATTATCAGATGTTGCAAGTAGCAGACGCTTTTCATAAAGCTGAGACACCACGGCAGAAGTATTTTAGCAGTCTTTGCGTTATATTGATGTGCCAGCCCAGCAGACATACTGAACTGAATGGCGTGACTGTCAATTCATTACAGCAAAGTGATAAAGGTCGTTGGTACTTGACGTGGCATCCTGCGAAAGGAGGCGACCCCGTTCGGAAATGGGTGCCAGCTTTGCTAGAAGACGTTGTTAAACAAGCTTTTGAAAGACTTGTTGAGATTTCTGCTCCAGCTAGGCTTGCTGCAAAATCTGCATACTACAATCCTGATGTATTTATGTTGTCTAGTGACTCAGAAAGCTCTCAAGACAAGCCGTTGACATATAATCAGTTTGCGAAAGTGATGGGATTTAAAACAGGTAAGTCAGAAAGAGGAACCGACATTACTTGGACTACATATGGCAGCAACGTCAAGTGGCTAAATCGTTTAATTAGCGACTTGAACAATGTGAACGACTGGAAAAAGGATTTGTGTCAAGGATACATCATTCTCCCGAACAATGAGGTCGTCAATAGGTACACTAGTAAGCCAACTGGGATCGTCATTCGATTTCCTAGTTACAGGGATCTCCGCTCTATTATTGATGAACAATATAATACGTTGAATTTCCCCAATTATGGCGACATGAAAGTATGGGATTGCATCACATTAGTCAGAGATCATGAATTCCATAAGGAATTTGCTGTTAAGCCCTTCTCATGGGTTCACCTTGGGCATGGGGCTCTGAGTGATGCTATCGGCTCTGACAGAGGCTTAGATTCAATTTTTGATGAGCTTGGCATCACAGATGAAGATGGAACTCCTCTCAAACTAAATAGTCACCAATTTCGTCACTGGCTAAACACGAAATTAAAGTTAGCTGGTGAAGCTGATTGGCTTATCGCAAAATGGTCTGGTCGAGCTGATATCAAGCAAAACAAAGCTTACGATGGACGAACCCAAAAGCAAAAATCACGTCTAACTGAGCGTATTGGGCATGTTACGATTGGATCTGGTGTCATGACTACTGCTCAAGCTAACCAGTTGTTGGAGCCTTACACTGCCGAAGTACTGCCCCCGCCAATGGTTCTGCATGACCTTGGACTTCCCATCTCACTTAAAGCTTTAGGGGTTGATAGGGATGGTGTTGCTCAGTTCACAGGGTTAGGTTTCTGTGTTCATAACTATGCTGAGAGTCCATGTGTTAGAAATGGTGACTGTGAGGTTTGTAACGAGCATGTTTGCCTAAAAGGAGTGCCACACTCTCTTGAAGAGCTAAAAAACCTTGAGAGGCTATATGAAGAGCAGTTAGAGCATGCTAAAGCGAGTGCTGAAGACAATGTTTTTGGTGCAGATAGATGGGTAACGGCTCTAGGGTTTCGCTTATCGAAGATAAAAACACTAACTTTTCTGCTTGAAGACCCAAAAAACTCGGATGGTGCACTATTTCGAATTCCTGATGAGCTATCTCCGTCTCCAGTTAAGCGTTCATTGAATATAGATGAGCAGAATGCTATTCAAAGCTTTGATCTTATGGCTATGGCACTATCAGATATGAAGGAGTTATAATGGCTTTTGTCTCAGATAACAAAGAAGAGATACTGGCTGTCATCGATGGATGGACAGGTAAACTTAGCTATGATCTTTTGCTAGAAAAACTTCAGGCTGAGCTAGGTTTGAAGCGTAAACCATCTCGTTTCACATTACAAAAGCATGATGAAATCAAACATGCTTTTGATTTGAAAAAAGATGAGCTAAGGCTAAAGAAATCAGCAGCTATCGAAGACGCCAAATTGTTGCTCGAAAGCGGCGATAAACTGAGTGTTCTAATCTCTAATTTAGGCAATGATGATACAACGATTGCAGAGTTAATAAAGCAAGTTGAAAAGCTTGAAAATGATAATGAAAGGCTTAGTTCAGAAAATAAAAGACTTAGCTCTAAGAATGACATATTGCTCGAAAGGTTTGTGCGATGGCAACACAATCTTCAAAAGATGGATAACGTCGATCTCAACAAGTTAGTTTCTACAATTGATGATGGCTTGCCAGCTAAATATAGTGAGTAATTTTTGACAGTGAAAGAACCTCAATAGAATAGAGAAAGCCCTTATTACGGTTTGGCAAGGGCTGTTGAGTTGAGGTTTAGTCGCTTGGTAATTAAGGTACGACAGAATCGCTTGGTGATCACAGTCGGTTTGTTGGCATCGTAACTCACAATTGGACAAAGACGTTTTACGAGCTTCTGGCAGAATCTACCCTTGAGATAACTTGTCATATTCCAAACCGTCAACGACCACCGTCTTATAACGGTGGTCGATTAGCAAGGAATGGACAATTCCTCCCACTTCCGAACTGTGCTTGTCGATTTGCTTTATGCTGGATTTAAAGAAAGCTATTCAGTTTCATGTTCCTCCCATAAAGCATACCTCTTCTTGATTTCTCACATCGCTCTTGGTGTTTAACCTTCTGATTTTATTTGACATTTTTTTGAGTGATAGTAATGTATCTATATCAAATGTGGTGTACTGCCGCTTACCTAACATTATGAATAGAGGGCGAAAATGAGAAAACTATCGATAATTACTCTTGGGGTTGCAGACATCAAAGCGTCCGCTGTTTTTTACGAAAGCGTGCTTGATTTAAAACGGACAGACTTTGAATCGAATGAGATAGTATTCTTTGATTTAGATGGCCCAGAGCTAGCACTATTTCCAAAGTCAGAATTGGCAAAAGATGTTGGTGTATCTTCGGAAGGAACAGGTTTCGCTGGCATTACTCTTGCGCACAATGTTTGCTCTTCAGTTGAAGTTAACGAGTTACTACATAGAGCGGAGCAGTTAGGTGGCACGATTGTTAAAGAAGGGCAGCCAGTTTTTTGGGGTGGCTTTTCAGGGTATTTTTCAGATCCCGATGGCTATTTGTGGGAAATCGCCTGTGGTTCGGCAGACTACAAAGCAGAATAGCATAACCATTCATAAGATTCTTATTGAGTATAGGCTCCATGGTTGCACGAAATTGGGAGATTCCTTTCACCGCTCCTAAGCTCTTAATCGTTGAGTAGGTGCCGATAAGTTTGGGCCGAATTTTATCGGCCTAATATCTTGCTGACTTGATGTATGGAATCCACTCCCTCCTTTGCAACCTAGAGTTAGGAGAGTGAGA